>JBBSMF010000083.1:0-5998 GCA_038233295.1 Candidatus Limnocylindrales bacterium
CAGAGCGAAGCTGTCGCCTGCGCGGACGGAGAGCGAGCCGCCGGTGGCGATGATCCGACCCGAGCCGCTGCATACGATGCCGACCAGGAACGTGTCCGACCAGGGAAGACGCATGGTGCTGCCTGGCTCGCCAAGCCTGACGCGCTCCGCTCGAAAGTATGGCTCGGCTTCTGTGCCCAGGAGGCGTTCACGCCGGCCCGGGCGCCCGCCCGCGCCTGGACCCTCGACGGGCGTCGGCACCTGACGCAGGGCTTCCACATCCGCATCCGACAGGCCATTCCGGTCGAAGCCGTCGACCATCACGTCCCAGCCCATGCCCAGGTGGGCAGCCTCAGCCGGGATGGGAAAGCCCGCGGTCTCGGCCACGATGGAGAAGTCGGTCGGCTCGTGGAGCGCGACGAGAAAGGTCCCCGCTCCGACGGTGTGGGGCATGCCGGCCGGTACGAACCAGGCGTCTCCCGGCGCCACGGTGACCTGGTGCATCGCGCCAAGCAGCCCGTCGATGTCCTGGTCGTCGATCCAACGGCGAAGCTGGGCTCGTGCGACATCGTCACGAAAGCCGAGGTGGATGGAGGGCGGTTCCTCCCCGGCGATCCGCCGCGTACCGAGGATCAGCCACGCCTCCGTCTTGCCCCATCGGCTGCCCAGGAAACGCTCAGCGAAGGCAGGCGTAGGGTGGCAATGCACCGGCAGCCGCTGCGCGGTGTCTCGCACCGCGACGAGCAGGCCGGTGGTCGGGCCGGCGACGCGGACCAGGGCTCTGCCGCCCACCGCCGCAGGAGCGCGCCGCTGGACGAGCTCCCGGAGCGTCAGCTCCTCGTTGCCGACGTTGACGACGCTCAGGCCTTCGTCGCTGAGCGCCTTGCCGACCGGCGTCCAGGCACGGATCGTGGAGGCGAGCCAGTCCTCGGGCCGCATGCCTTCGTCGTCGATGTCCGCCGCCTCAACGACGCCCTCAGCCAAGGCCGGCACGCCGCCGGCGCGAAAGCGATCGAGCAGCCCGCCGCCGCGATAGGAACGTGACACTCGGTTGGGCGGCAGGGCGATCGGAGCGGTCAGCGCAGGTGGCGTGCGGGCGTCGGTGGTCACCGTGGGAAGTCTAGCCGCGAGTGCCCGGCCCGAGCCAGGCAGCGCCGTGCGAACTCCTCGAAGCGCGCATCGGCCACCCGATGCGGCATCGCCTGAGTCCGTTCCAGGCGGATCGCCGTCTCGATGGGTTCCGATGTGCCCCGCAGGAGGCCGAGCGCACTCCGCACGGTCTCGACCCACGCGCGCAGCTTCAACGCCCACGGCTCGATCTCCCGCAGCAACGGGCGGTCGGCAGTGCCTGCGAGGAGATGAGCAGCCGCGGCAGAGGCCCGCTTCATGTGGCTTTCGACCTCAGCGAGGGCGGCCGCACGGTCATCGCCGGCCAGCTCCCAGCGCGCCCAGAATGCCTCCATCCAGGGCACGGGCGGCTCGTCGCCCGGTTCGATGGGGGAGCGGCGGGCGAGCTCGCCCAGTATCCGCAGCGCAGCGGCGTCGGCGGCGTCTCCCGTGACAGCGTCGAGCGCTGGTCCCCACGCCACTTCCGGGTCGTAGCGCGTTGGGTCGCGCCAGTACGCCGCGAGGGTATGCAGGGCGATCCTGGTCGACTCCGGGCCGATCGCTCCGTTGGCCACGATGCCCCTGCACGCCGCCGGCAGGTCCGCCGCGCGGCCACGTAGCGGGCGGAGGTGCAGGTCCCAGCGCATCTCCCCGTCGTTGACCGGGTAGTTGTCCCAGATGAGCGGCCGGCGGCGAAGGCTCTGGGCGATCGGCGCAAGATCGTCCGCGGTGATGGTCGCTGAGCACACCTGCCGGCCGGTCCAGAAGACCTCGATGCCTGGCTGCAACATCTCGCCGAGACTCTGGCGATAGGGCGTCTCACCGTGGCCGCAGTACTCCGTGGGACAGAGGATGAACCGACCTCGCGCGGCCGCCGAGCGTACGCCGGCGAGCATCGCGTTGGCCACGCTGGCCTGCCAGCGAGCGGCTTTCGTCCGTTCGGCCGCGCCAGTGGGCGGATCGTCCGGAGGGTCGTCGAAGAGGAGGCAGAACGAGTCGACGCCCAGCTCGCGTAGCTGGAGACTCTTGCTGACCAGCAGCTCGACACCCGCCTGGTCGCCATGCGCCAGATCGATGGGGCTCAGGCCGTAGACGAGGTCCACGCCCGCCTCGGCACAGCGGCCGGCCAGGCGCTCGAACTCCCGCAGCTCCGCCTGGGGAAGGGGCTCGCGCCATCGCGCACGGTGCAGCGGGTCGTCCTTGGGCGCGTAGACGTACATGTCGAAGCCGTTGGCGGCCAGGAAGTCGACTATCCGGTGGCGTTCGTCCCAGCTCCAGGGCCTGCCATAGAAGCCCTCGATGAGGCCGAGGACGGGGCCGCCGTGAGCTTCGGTCACCGTGCGATGGTGCCAGCCCCGAGCAGGGAACGCCTCGGGTGGCGCGATGGGCGATCGGCGGACTCAGCGGCTCGTTGGCTGGGACCTACTTCTAGGGGTTCCAGCGATCCTTCTTCCTGACATACGCGCACCCGGGTCGCGTTAGCCGGTTCCTCCAGGGCATCTCCCTGCCAGGCGCGCATGGCAGGAGCCATCTGACCATCATGACCACCTGTCGCGGCGGGGATCGTGCTCAGGGACCTCTGCTTTTCGCGTCGGGGGCGGACGGCACGCTGGCTAGCGTTGCTGCCATGCGCGGATGTCAAGGGCGGCGCCGCGCTCGACGCGTCGACCTTCGCTTGTCGCTACCGGAGTCAGAGGATCGCGCCGTCGCGCTGCAAGACTTCCCGGAGCACCTCAACATCGATCTCGTGAACGTCACCATCGCTACCAGCGGCGAGAGCCGCCGCCACCCCGGCTGCCTGGCCAGCGATCATGTACTGCGGCTCAAGCCGGAACGAGCTGAAGGCCACGTGTGAGGCGGAGATGCAGGTCGAGACGAGCAGGTTGGTGCACTCCTCCGGCCGCGGCAGGAGCGCCCGGTACGGGATCTGGTACGGCTCTACGGGCACCGTCAGATAACCCTCCTGGAGGATCTCATCGGCCACGTCTGGAAAGCGCGAGACGGGGCAGGAGACCCACTGGACCTCGCGGATGTCGATGTTGTAGCCGCCCATGCCGATGCTGTCCGGCTTGTGGCGCTCCGCGGTCAGGTCGCGCTGTGTCATGACGTGCTCACCCTGCATCCGGCGCGCCTCTCGGATGTAGAGCTGGTGCGGCCAGCCGTCCGTGTCGGTGAACTCGTCGAGCGGCAGGCCGTAGCGGCTAACCTCGCGGCGGATGGGCGCCGGCACGGCCTCGTCATGGCTGAGGAAGTAGAGCAGCCCCTGCGCCCAATCCTGATGATCCCGCGCGATGCGGGCGCGCGTCTCGCGGTCAGCCTCCACGTACGCCCATGAGGCACCCAGCAGGTTCGTGGAGATGGGTCCGCCACTGTTGATGTCGGTCTTGCCGTTGGGCAGCTCACCGATGCCCAGCACGTCGCGGATCGTGGCGCGGTCAGCCAGCGCGGCTAGATACGCGGCCACGGCCGAGTACTGCTCAGGTTCGTATTCCGCCGGCGTCGGGACCGGCTCGGCGTTGGCACGGTCGGAAGTCAGGCAGATGCGGTAGCAGTACGACTGCACCTTGCCGTCGCCCTCGCCGGGCAGTCCGATGGAGTCGAGCGGCTGGATGTAGCGCGCCAGCGCGCCGGCCTCTTCCACGCGAACGGCGGCCCGGAACTGGTGCGGGTCGGGCAGGAGCTCACGACGACCGGCCAGCGACTCGCCATGCAGCGAGCGGCCCTCCCGTCCGGTGGCATAGGAGACGCCCGCCTCGGCCAGAAGGTCCCCCTCATAGCTTGCGTCCACGTACACCGCCGACTCGATCGACTCCACAGACCCGTCCGATCCGAGACGGACCGACCGGATGCGCCCGTCTGTACGCCTCACGCCTCGAAGGACGGCACCGAAGCGCACCTCCACGCCGGCCGCCTCCAACCACTCGCCGAGGACCTGCTCGGCGACGTGCGGCTCGAAGCGCCAGGCGATGGGCTGGCCGTAGTGCGCGCCCACCCGCTCGAAGAAGCGCCGCGCCAGCCCACCGATGACGCTCTCCTGACGCTCCATGTCGGTCTTGCTCAGCCCGCCGCTGATCATCCCGCCGACATGCGCGCCCGGCTCCAGCAGCACGGTCCGCGCGCCGGTCTCCGCCGCCGCGATGGCCGCCATCGCCCCACCAGCCGTGGCGCAGTAGACCGCCACGTCCCAAGCGGTCATGCCGATCTGCGGGTCCGTACGTTCACGCCCGAAGCCTAGACCGATAGCCTCGGGCCAGTACCCTGACGCCGTGGCAGGCAGGGGATGCCAAGGAGCGAAGGAAGTCGGAGCGGAGGCCAGAGGGCGCCTTAGATCGGTGCCGCCACGCCCCTCCCTCCTCGGATCGGCACGCGCCGGGCACCAGCTACGGTCGGAAGCGAAGCCCCGAGGAAAGGCCCCGGACCTCATCCCTCGCTTGGCAGGCCCGGCTTGCCGGACCGTCGGCGAGTGCCAGGTTCCCGCCGAAGCGCTGTTCGCCAGGCATGCTTGTTAGCATCCCCGCATGACATTCGAACCGCGTCCCGAGGATCGTTTCACGGTCGGCCTGTGGTGCACCGCGTACGCCGGCCGGGAGGTCTTCGGCGGCGATGTGCGCCCTCCGCTGGACCCCCTGGCCAACATCCGCGGCCTCGCCGCCGCCGGCTGCTGGGGCTTCAACTTCCACGACGACGACCTGGTGCCCTTCGGCTCGCCGGCCGCAGAGACGGACCGCATCCTGGCAGACACCCGCCGCGTGATGACCGACGAGGGCATGGCCGTGGGCATGGCCACCTGCAACATGTTCGAGCAGCCCGTCTTCCGCGACGGCGCCCTCACCTCCAACGACGCTCGCGTGCGAGCCTACGCTCGCCAGAAGGCCATGCGCGCCGCCGACATGGGCGCGGAGCTGGGTGCCGAGACCTTCGTCATGTGGGGCGGTCGGGAGGGCCTGGAGGTCGAAGCCTCCAAGGATCCGGTGGAGGCCATCAAGCGCTACCGCGAGGGCGTGGAGTTCGTGGCCGGCTACATCGCGGAGAACGACCTGGGCATGCGGATCGCCATGGAGCCCAAGCCCAACGAGCCGCGGGGCGACATCTTCCTGCCCACGGCGGGCCACGTGCTGGGCTTCATCGCCACCCTGGACCCGGCCGTGGAGCCCATCGTCGGCGTCAACCCGGAGATCCAGCACTCCCGCATGGCCGGGTTGAACACGGTCCACGAGCTGGCCCAGTGCCTGGAGGCGGCCAAGCTCTTCCATACCGACCTGGGCGCCCAGAAGCCTTCCCGCTACGACCAGGACTTCCGCTTCGGCGCGGAGGACATCAAGGAGACCTTCTTCATCGTCAAGCTCCTGGAGGACCACGGCTGGACCGGCACGCGTGCCTTCGACGTGAAGCCCTACCGCGCCGATACCGCCGAGGAGGTCTGCGACCTGGTACGCGGCTGCATCCGCACCTACCTGATCCTGCGCGACAAGGTGCACCAGTGGAACGAGGATGCCCAGATCCAGGAGCTGTTGGCCGGTCTGGACGCGGGCGATGCCGAGCTGGAGGCGCTCTCACGGTGGTCGCCGGAGAACGGGCGGGCGCTGCGCGAACGTAGCTTCGACCCGGTCGAGCTGGCGATGCGCTCCTTGGGATACCAGCGCCTCGACCAACTCACCTTCGAGCTGCTGACCGGCGTCCGGGGGTGACCCGGCGCGTCTTCCTCGGCCTGGACTGCGGCACGCAGTCCACCAAGGCCCTCCTGCTGGACGCCGGCTCCGGCGCCACGGTGGGACTGGGACGCGCCGACCACGAGCTCATCGAGCGTCCCGACGGCACTCGCGAGCAGCATCCCGACTGGTGGACCGCGGCGGCCACCGAAGCGATCCGCGCCGCACTGGCCGATGGCGGCCGCGTGGAGGTCGCGGGCATC
>JBBSMF010000084.1:0-5932 GCA_038233295.1 Candidatus Limnocylindrales bacterium
GCAGCGGGATCACGGGGCGGTAGCGGCGTGCTGGTCGCCTCGATGAGGCGGTTGCTCGCCGGACCGGTCACGAGGACGGCGATCAGCAACGCGATGACATAGAGAACGATGGAGAGCAGCAGCCAGGGCTCTCGAAGCACACCCCGACCGGAGGTCCAGATGAGCCCCAGGCCGGTAAGGCCAGCGACGATCGCCAGCGGGCCTACCAGCTTGGTCGAGATTGCGGCGTTCACGCGCATCGCGAAGTTGGCGAACTGTGGTTCGCGGCCACCCATGGCACCGATGATAGGAAAGGCGAAGGTCGGCCCGAAGGCCACGATGGCTGATCCGATATGAAAGAACAGAAGGAGCAGGAACAACAGGTTCGAACTGGCGAAGTTCACGCTCGGTCCTCCTTGTGCGCGTGAGGCGATCTCTCCGAGTGGAACGGTAGCGCGCGGCGGGCCGCTCGGTAAGACACTGACGCACACGCCACAAGCCCGGCTGGCCTGACGCACACGCCACAAGCCCGGCTGGCCTGACGCACACGCCACAAGCCCGCCTGGCCTGACGCCGAGCGGGCTCTTTACGATGAAGGGGCGGAGGGCCTCAGCCGTTGTTGCTGACGCCCTCCGCGCTGCCCGTTGCCTTCGACACTTGGTCGGATCAGGGCCGGAGTCACCGGAGTCGTCGTCCGCGTCGTCGTCATCGTCGCCACGACGGATCCCGCAACGCGGCGACACCGGACTAGTACCATCCCGCTCATGAGGGAACGATGAGTCACGACCCGCGCTCCGGCGATCCGCGCCTGACCATCACCACGCGACCTGCGCGCACCGTCACGACACCACTGCTGGACGCGCCCTCGCCGCTGCTCGCACCGGGACCCGATGAGCTGGCCCTTGGCCGCGCGGCTACCTCCCCGCGCCGCCGTGAAGGACCGGAGAAGCTGACCGGCCTGGCCAAGTACGCCGACGACCTCGTCTTCCCGGGGGCATGGTACGGCGCTACCATCCGCTCCACAGAGGCCCACGCGCGTCTTCTGTCCATCGACCTGGACCCCGGCTTCGACTGGTCCAAGGTGGTGGTGGTGACCGCCGCTGATATCCCCGGCGAGAACGTGGTCAGCCTCATCTCCGACGACCAGCCGGCACTCGTCGCCGACGAGATCCGACATCATGCCGAACCGGTGGCGCTCATCGCCGCGCCCGACCGAGCGATCCTGCGCGCCGCCAAGCGGGCCGTCAGCCTGCGCACCGAAGCGTTGCCCGCGGTATTCGACCCGCTCGAGTCGAATCAGGAGTTCGCCCACTACGAGGTCGGCGAAGGCGATGTGCAAGCCGCAATGGCGGCGGCCGATGTAATCGTCGAGGGGGAGTACCGCGTCGGCCACCAGGAGCAGCTCTACATCGAGAACCAGGCCATGATCGGCGTGCCGCGTGCTGACGGCGGCGTGACCGTCCACGGCTCCCTCCAGTGTCCGTACTACATCCACAAGGCGCTTCGACGCGCCCTGGGACTGACTCCCGACCAGGCGGTGGTCGTTCAGGCGGAGACGGGCGGCGGCTTCGGCGGCAAGGAGGAGTATCCCTCCATGCTGGCCATCCACGCCGCGCTCCTGGCGAGGAAGTGCGGCAAGCCGGTGCGCATGATCTACGACCGCCATGAGGACCTCGCCGCCACCACCAAACGACACCCGGCCATCGTTCGCTACCGGACCGGGTTGATGCGCGACGGGCGCCTGGTGGCCCAGGAAGTGGACATCGTCATGGACGGAGGCGCCTACTGCACGCTGACGCCGGTGGTGCTGTCACGGGGTCTGCTCCACGCTGGCGGACCGTACCGCTGCCCCAATGTGCGCATCCGTGGTCGTGCCGTGGCCACCAACACGCCGCCCAACGGCGCCTTTCGCGGGTTTGGCGCGCCACAGACGGAGTTCGCCGCTGAGATGCAGGCAAACCGCGCGGCGGAGGAGCTGGGGATATCGCCGCTGGAGCTGCGACGGATGTGGGTCTATCGCGAGGGCGACACCACGCCGACGGGCCAGATCCTGCGCGAGAGCGTGGGGGGCGAGGAGGTCCTGGAACGCGCGGCGGAGGCGTCCGAGTTCGAACGGGTGCGGGACCAGACGCGACTCGCGCGCGGAGCGCGGTCGCGCACCGGCAACCCCACTGCCCCGGGCATCGGTCTGGCGCTGGCCTGGCACGGGGCCGGCTTCACGGGAAGTGGCGAGGTCAAGCTGGCCAGCGTGGCCAGCCTGGAGCTCACGTCGCAGGGCACCATCCGCGTGCTCACCGGTTCGACGGAGATGGGCCAGGGCACCAAGACGATTCTCCCGCAGCTGGTGGGTGAGCAGCTCGGCGTGGACCAGACGAAGGTGGAGATGGCGCCACAGGACACGTCGATCGTGCCAGACAGCGGTCCGACCGTGGCCTCGCGTACGGCGATGGTCGTGGGCGGGCTGCTCATCAAGGCGTCAGAACGCCTGCGCGCGCAGGTGGAGGAGCGCACCGGCCGGCCCTTCGCCGATTCCTACCGCGAATACGCCGAGGAGCACGGCGCCGTCCGCATCGACCAGCGCTTCGAGCCCTACGCCAACGTCCACTTCGACGACGGCACATACCGCGGCGACGCCTATCCCTGCTATGGCTGGGCCGCCGCAGTGGCGGAGGTCGACGTGGACCTGGACACGGGCGAGGTCACGGTGCGCTCCGTGGTCGCCGCCGACGACATCGGCAAGGCCATCCATCCCATCATGGCCGAGGGTCAGGTCGAGGGCGGCACGCTCCAGGCCGTGGGCTACGCCACGATCGAGGAGATCAAGCTCGACGACGGCCGCTACCTAAACGACCGGCTGGCCACGTACCTCATCCCGACCGCTCTGGACGCCCCGCGCATCACCTCCATCCTGGTGGAGAAGCCGTTCAGCGGCGCGCCACACGGCGCCAAGGGTGTGGGGGAGTTGCCCATGGACGTGGGCGCACCCGCCGTGGTCGCCGCCATCCACGACGCGACCGGCGTCTGGATCCACGACCTGCCCGCCAGCCCGGAGCGCATCCTGGCGGCCATGGCCGCCAACGGGGCCGCGGGTTCCGGGGCCGCCGACGCGTCGGGTGGGGCAGCCACGCCACCCGGTAGCCCGGTCGAGGCCGGGACCCTGGTCGGACAGGCCGGTCACGCCGGGCGTGAGGCGGACGCCGGGCCGTCCGAGGGCACCGCGGAGGGGCCCCCAGGCACGCCGGCCAACGAGGCGGTCCCGTCCACCGGCCTGGACCCCGATCCCGACGGCCGCACCGACCCGCTGCCGCTGCGTGCCCCGACCGACCCGCCCCAGGACTGGTCCCCTCCCCCGACGGAAGATGAGGAGCGGGCTCCAGAGGGCTGAGGTTATGGTGCTATCAACCGTCGAGAGGTTGCTATCATCCGCTTATGAGGCAGTTGATCACCCGCATCGACGAAGACCTGCACACGGACCTCAAGGCGCGCGCGGCTGCTGAGGGTCGTTCCATGAACGCGCTGGTGGGTGAGATCCTGCGCGAGGCTGTTGCGACGACCGACCCCCGGGCCGCCCTCAGGGCTCGCGTCAGAGCGGCGGGCCTGGAAGTGAAGTTCACGCCGACCGGCGTTCCTCTCCCACGGGACGAGGCGATCGAGCTCACACGTGGTCTGGGAACGCTGGCCAGCGAAGCGCTCGAGGCTGACCGCGCCCGCCGGTGACACTGCTCTACGCCGACACGAGCGCTCTTCTTCGTGCGTACTTCACGGACGAGCCGGAGCACGAGAGGTTCCGCGAGATGCTCCTCGAAGGACCTGACCGGACGGTCTCTAGCGAGATCGCTCGAACAGAGATGGCCAGCGGCATCATGGCAGCTGAACGGTCCGGCCGGCTGCCGAGGTGGAGCGAGCTCCTGGCAACGATCGACCTCGACTGCCTGCCCGGCGGACCGATCACCCTCATCGGCCTGCGTCGGGACGTGATCCTTGCCACGGCATATCGGCTGGTGCTAGACCATCGGCTCAGGACGCTGGATGCCATCCATCTGGCGGTCGCCGTCGAGGAGTGCCCCGGTCTTGCGGCGGGAGACGACGTGACGTTCGTGACAAGCGACCGCGGTCAAGCCGCCGCTGCCCGCGCCCTCGGGCTCACGGTCCGCTAAGGTCCGTTCCACGATGACGTACCGCCTCACGGTCAATGGCGATCCCGTCGAGCTCGAGGTGCCGGGCATGCGGCGCCTGCTGGATGCGCTGCGGGAGGACCTGGGCCTCACCGGGACCAAGGAGGGCTGCGGCGAGGGGGAGTGCGGCGCATGTTCGGTGCTGGTCGACGGCGCCGTGGTCGATGCCTGCCTGGTACCGGTCTGCCAGGTCGAGGGCTCCGACGTGCGCACGGTGGAGGGCATGGCCGACCCCGAGAGCGGCGCGCTCAGCCCGCTGCAACAGGCGTTCCTGGATCACGGCGGAGCGCAGTGCGGCATCTGCACGCCCGGCATGCTGATGGCGGCGCGAGCCTTCCTGGACGAGGGTGGCGAACCGACCGACGACGCCATCCGCGAGGCCATCGCCGGGAACCTCTGCCGCTGCACGGGGTACACCAAGATCATCGAGGCCATCGCCGCGGCGGCAGATCGAAGGCGTCCGGGTTGACGGTAGGTATCAGCATGCCTACCGTCGCAGTATGAAAGCCGTCGTTGGCGAGCGTGGCCAGGTCACCATCCCCAAACCACTTCGGGAGCGCTTCGGTATCCGGGCTGGCCAGGCGATGGACTTCTTCGACGATGGCGGACGGATCGTCCTGACGAAGGCGCTTTCGGACGACGATCCGGTGGCGGCCGTCTACGGCACCCTCGACCTGGGTATGTCCACCGACGACTACCTCGACCTCATCAGAGGACCGGCAGACCTGCCTCCGGAAACGTGTTGATCGACGTTCTCACCGGGGACGAGCGGTACGCGGCAGGGTCGGCAGGGGCTCTCAGTGCCTGCGTTCGAGATGGATCAGTCGTCGCTTCTGAGGTCGTTGGGGCGGAGACGGCCGCGGGCCACAGTGACCTGGGAGCTCATGCTCGCCACCAGGCAGATCGCTTGCTGACGCGCGATCGGGGATTCATCCGACGCTACTTCGTCGAACTGACGGTGGTGGATCCGTCGGCCGGTGGACCTGCGGGCACCTGAGGTGCCGGTCGAGCCGCCCGTGACCACGCCCCGCACGCTGCCCGAGGCCTACGGGCTGTTGGCGAGCGATCTCTACCGGCCCATGGCGGGCGGCACGGACCTGATGGTCCAGATCACCGGCGAGCTGGGTGAGCCGCCCGAGCGGGTGCTCGACCTCTGGCGTCTGGCTGAGCTCCGGGGCATCCGAGTCGAGGCCGACGCGCTGGTGATCGGCGCCCTCTCCACCTACACGGAGATCCGCCGCTCACCGCTGGTGAGTGAGTGGCTGCCGGCTCTGGCGGAGGCCGCCGCGACCATCGGCGCGGCGCAGATACAGAACCGCGGCACGCTGGGCGGCAACATCGTGAACGCCTCGCCGGCCGGCGACACGCTGCCTGTCCTGCTGGCCGCGGACGCCTCCATCGTGCTGGGCAATGCGCGCGGCGAACGCGAGGTGACCGCCAGCGACTTCTGGACGGGCTATCGCGAGACGGCGCGGGCCGCCGACGAGTTGGTGCTGCGGATCCGCTTCCCGTTCGAGCCGCCGCGAACGATCTGCTTCCGAAAGGTCGGCACGCGGCGCGCACAGGCCATCTCCAAGGTCGTGATGGCGCTCGGCTACCGCGAGGACGGTGGCGTGTGGCGGGACGTCCGCGTAGCTCTTGGATCAGTGGCCGCCACGCCCGTGCGCCTTCCGCGGACCGAGAGCGTCCTGGAGGGCGCCGCAGCCAGGGAGACGGTGGCCGATCACGCCGCGGCGACCATCGCCAAGGAGATCACGCCCATCGACGACGTACGCTCC
>JBBSMF010000085.1:0-5923 GCA_038233295.1 Candidatus Limnocylindrales bacterium
CGGTCGGGGTCGCCGTCGGCGCATCCGTCGGGGCATCAGTCGGGGCATCGGTGGGCGCGTCCGTCGGGATCGCCGTCGGGGCTTCGGACGGGGTCGCCGTCGGAGCAGCGGTCGGCGCGCCAGTCGGCGCATCGGTCGGGGTCGCCGTCGGAGCATCGGTCGGCTCCGGCGCGGCCTCGCACTCGGCTCGCGAGATGGTGTTGCTGTCCAGGGTTACGGCGCCGTTGCGCGCCAGCGTCCTACCGTCGACCGTGGCGCTGGTGTTCAGCGTGATCGATGTCAGGGCCAGGATGTTTCCCCGGAAGGTGGAGTTCGTGCCGAGGGTCGCGGAGCTGCCGATCTGCCAGAACACATTGCAACTCTGGGCGCCGTTGATGAGCCTCACCCGGCTTCCCGAGGCCGTCGTCAGCGTGCTCCCGATCTGGAAGATGAACACCGCATCCGGGTCGCCCTGCGCGTTCAGCGTGAGCGTGCCGGTCAGCTGAGCTGAGGAGCCATAGCAGTAGGTACCGTCGAGGAGCCTGAGTCCACCCAGATCCTGACCGGTGAGGGTCTCAGCGCAGGCCCGGCCCGCGGCGTCGTTGTAGGCGATGGTCAGATCCGACTGACCCCGCGCTGCGACTCTGTTCTGCACCTGGATCGTTCCGGTCACGGTCCCGGGCGGAAAGCCGGTGACCGCAGAACCGGGACTCAAGCCGAGGTCGCCGTTCACCACGGTGGGCCCTGTGTTCGTGACCGTCGAGCCGGCCAGGACGGCGAATCGGTCAGCCGCTCCAAGGCCCACCGGCGGATGGGCCGACTGCACCGGCGATCCGGTTATCAGAAATGCCAGCAGCGCGGCCAGCGAGAAGACCGACCGCGTCACGGTGGAGGTAGATGGACGCCTTGTCCGGTTTACAGTCATGGACCATCCCCCTAGCGTTCCGAGCGAACGTTGTGCTCGACCACCCTAGTCCTCCTGTCAAGTCATGGTTGACCGGGGCGCCTCCGGAGCGCGTTTGACGCACACCCCCCCGCACGCCTACGCTCGACCTCCGGGCCCGAGACCACAGATCCGGAGCAGAGTGTGACCTCCACCCAGCCTCAGACGACGAGCACAACGACCTTGCCGGCCACCCTGCGCGCCCTCAAAGACGCAGGCTACGAGCCGCGCAGCGTCAAGGCGGAGATGCGGGCGAACCTTCTGGCGCGCCTGGCCGATGGCGCCCCGCTGTTCCGGGACATCATCGGCTACGACGAGACGGTCATCCCGGCCATCGAGAATGCCGTGCTGGCGGGGCACGACATCGTCTTCCTGGGCGAGCGTGGACAGGCCAAGACGCGCCTTGCCCGTCAGCTGGTCGGCCTGCTCGACCCCTGGGTGCCCGTGGTCGCCCAAAGCGAGCTCAACGACGACCCGCTGGGGCCCACCGGGCCGGAGGCGATCGCCCGCGTCGCCGCGGAGGGTGACGACACACCTGTCGCCTGGCTCCCGCGCGATCGACGCTACGGCGAGAAGCTGGCCACTCCGGACATCACCATCGCGGACCTGATAGGTGAGGTCGATCCGATCAAGGTCGCTGAAGGCCGCTATCTGGCCGACGCCAGCACCATCCACTACGGCCTCATCCCGCGCACCAACCGCGGCATCTTCACCATCAACGAGCTGCCCGACCTGGCCGAACGCATCCAGGTCGGCCTGCTGAACATCCTGGAGGAACGCGACGTACAGGTGCGCGGCTACACGCTGCGCCTTCCGCTGGACCTCTTCGTGGTGGCCAGTGCCAATCCCGAGGACTACACCAGCCGCGGCCGCATCATCACCCCGCTCAAGGACCGTCTCGGGTCACAGATCCGGACGCACTACCCGCTGACGATCGAGGACGAGATCGCCATCATGCGCCAGGAACGCACTCGTTTCCCGGACGACCACGGTCCTTCCATCGCCGAACCCGAGTACATCCTTGAGCTGGTGGCAGAGCTGACGCACCTGGCGCGTCGCTCCCCGGAGATCAGCCAACGCTCCGGCGTGAGCGTCCGGGTCAGCGTGGCCAACCTGGAGGTGCTGCTCGCCAGCGCCCTCAAGCGCGCGATACGTCTGGACGAGCCGTCGGGAGCGCCGCGTATCAGCGATCTCTCCGCGCTCCTGCCGTCGACCACCGGCAAGATCGAGCTGGAGACACTGGGCGACGATGCGCCGGAGGAGCGCATCGTCGACCGGCTGCTCTCGCGCGCGCTGGCCGCGGTCTTCGTGCGGCGGGTGGACGCCGACCAGCTGGCAGAGGTGGTGGAGGCCTTCGAGAGCGGCCTGGTCATCGAGACCGGTGATGCCATCCCGTCGCGCGAGTACGTGCGATGGGTGCGCGAGACGCCGGGCATGGGTGAGGCCGTGTCGCGCTTGGGTGCTGGTGAATCGCCGGCGGAGGTGGCCTCGGCCGTGGAGTTCCTGCTCGAGGGCCTGCACCTCGGCAGACGGCTCAACAAGGAACGGCGGGGTACGAGCGGCGGCGGCCGCTATCGGGCATGAGGGGAGCGTGGCCCGCGCCGGAGCGCGACGGCGCGGATCGGGAGAGGTTCGCGGCCACGTCCGGACCCGAGACCGCCGCTGGACCGGACGCTGCGCCGGGGCTTTCCGCAGGCGGCCCGTACCGCTACCTGCGCTGGGACGGGCGCCAGCGTTTGGCGAACCTCTCGGCCGACGAGCTGCTGGAAGCGCTGTCGGACGACGTGATGGCTGGCGAGGACCTTGATGAGGCCATGCGCCGGCTGCTCCAGCGCGGCCTCGACCGCCGTCCGGGTACGGACGCTGAGCGCATCCCCGGCCTCCGCGAGCTGATCGAGCGCCTTGAGCGAGAGCGGCAGGAGCTGCTCGACCGGTACCGCCTGGGCGACGTGCTGGCTGAGATCCGTGAGGAGCTGGAGTCCATCGTGAACACGGAGCGGCGCGGCATCGAGCGGCGCCTGGGCGAAGCGGCCGGCACGGAGAAGGGCGACGAGTCGCTGCGCCGGATACTCACGGAGGTGTCTGTGCGGCGCCAAGACCAGCTGGATGCTCTTCCCCCCGACCCGGGCGAGCGGATCCGCGCGCTGCGCGGTTACGACTTCCTGGAGCCCTCTGCCCGCGAGCGCTTCGAAGCCTTGATCGACCGACTCGGTCGCCAGGTGCTGGACGGCTGGTTCGGAGGGATGTCGGAGGCGATCCGCAACGCCACCCCGGAACAGCTCGCGGCGAACCGGGAGATGGTCCGGGACCTCGATCGACTGCTTCGCGAACGGCTGCATGGCCGCGAGCCAGCGCAGGAACGGGTGGATGCCTTCCTGGCCCAGCACGGCGGGTTCTTCCCGGGGGCGCGGACCCTCGATGACATCGTCGCGCAACTGGTGCAGCGCATGGCCGCCATGCAGTCACTGATGGCCTCCATGACGGCGGAGCAGCGCGAGGAGCTCGGCTCCATGATGGATGCGCTGCTCCAGGATGACCGGCTTCGCTGGGACCTTGCGCAGCTCGCCTCCACGCTCGACCAGTTGCTGCCGGGCGGCGTGGGCGAGCGTATGCCTTTCAGTGGATCGGAGCCGCTGTCACTGGAGGGGGCGCTGCAGCAGCTGGGGCAGCTCGGTCGCCTGGACCGGCTGGTGGACCAGCTCGACCTGGCGGGTAAGACCGGCACGCTCGCTGACATCGACCCGGCGGAGGTCCGGCAGCTCCTGGACGCCGAGTCGGCTCAGGATCTGGCCGCGCTCCAGAGCCTGGCATGGAGACTCGAGGAGGCGGGACTCGTTGAACGGCAGGGGCACAAGCTGGAGCTCCCGCCGCGCGGCGCCCGCCGCATCGGCCAGGGAGTGCTGGATGAGCTGTTCGCGCGGCTGCGTCGTGATGCCTTCGGTGGTCATGCCTCACGCAACACCGGCCTGGGAGGCGAGGTCGAGGAGAGCTCCGTCCCGTATGTCTTCGGTCAAGCCTTTCACCTCGACCTCCAGCGGACCCTCTCGAATGCGCTGGTGCGTGACGCGGGCGTCCAGCCCCCGCCCAGACGGGTCACCGTACGTGGACGCGCGATGGCCGTCGACCTGGAGCCGGGCGACTTCGCCGTGCGTGAGACCGCGGAACTCTCCAACGCCGCCACCGTGCTCCTCGTGGACATGAGTCGCTCGATGCTCCTGCGCGGCTGCTTCATGGCCGCGAAGAAGGTGGCGGTGGCGCTGGACACGCTCATCCGCACGCGTTACCCGCGCGACGAGCTCCATGTCGTGGGCTTCGCCTATCACGCTCGGGAGATCCGGCCGGGAGCGCTGGCGTCTCTTTCCTGGCACGGCTACGAGTACGGTACGAACCTGCAGCACGGCCTGCTGCTGTCGCGGCGGTTGCTCGCGCGATCGCATGCCACCAACCGCGAGATCGTGGTCATCACCGACGGCGAGCCGACGGCTCACTTCCAGGACGGCGAGGTCGAGTTCTCCTACCCCCCGACGCGACGCACCATCCTCGAGACCCTCAAGGAGGTCGGTCGGTGCACGCGCGAGGGGATCACCATCAACACCTTCATGCTGGAGCGCTCCCGCGCCCTGACCGAGTTCGTCGATCGGATGACGGCCCTCAATCAGGGGCGTGCCTTCTACGCCACACCGGAACGGCTCGGTGCATACGTCCTGGTCGACTTCGTGGGGCGCCGCACCAGCCGCCGGACATGAAAAGGACCGGCCGGCCCAAGCGGGTCGACCGGTCCAGTGGGGCGCGAGAGGCGTTCGATTCAGGCGGTCTCGCGGCCCCAACGGCGACGCACGGCTTCGTGCGATCCGACGACGCCGCCCAGCGCGGCCGCGGCAGCGGTCAAGGCCAGGGCCAGCAACGAGGACCAAGCGCTCTGGCGGGCGCCCGCAAGAGCCTCCTCCGCGGTGACGTTGATGTCCGGCGCGTTTATCGTGACGTCGCCCAGCAGGTTGGTCGCGGCGCCGAAGATCGAGCCAGCACCAAAGGCCGCCAGGACCATCAGCAGCACCAGGAAAAGCGCCCAGACGAGAAAGCCGTTGAGCATGCTTCGCCCGTTATCCGAGAGATTGGCCGACCACGAAGACACGAAGCCACCGATGAAGAAGGCGATCAGCGCGATCAGCCCGGTGGCGATGCCGGCCACCATCGCGACATCTCCCTCGTCCGTCCCGGGGGCCGCCTGGAGTCCGACCGCGATAGCGGCCAGTGTCATCAGGACGAACAGCCCCAACGCGGTGAGCAAGCCAGCCCATATGGGTCCCCACTTAAGCTGCGTCCTGTCGGGGATGGTGCCCGTGTTCCAGTAGTCGTCCGCTGCCACCAGGCTGCCGCCGCCCCGCGGCGGTGCCGCTGCGGTGTTGGGCGGGACGTGTTCGTGCGGAACATCTTCCTGCGCGATGGGTTGGTGATCCATAGCTCCTCCTCTGTCTTGCATCTAACCGTGTCCCCCGCCGCTACAGCAAGCGCAGGATGAGGATGATCACGACGATCGCCACGAGCAGGCCGATGAGACCCATGTACGCCTCCGAATGGGGTTTCCGATGGGCGCGGAAAACGCCCTTGCCTCCAGAAGACTGAGGGAAAAGGGGTTTCAGAAGGGCAACAAAGGACACGCTCGGGTTACGCGCCCGACAGAGAGAGGGTCAGGACGGCGTTGGCGACGACCAGCGTCAGCACCGCGATGCCCGAAGACCGGGACAGGCCGTCCAGCCGCCTCAGCAGGGAGAGCACGGGGCAAAGGGTAGCCGTCCCCGCGCAGGTTACGATTCCGGCGATCCGCCGCGCACACGACCCGATCATCCATGCATCTGCTCGTTTTGGAGGTCCCGACATGTCTACGCCCACCGTCGCCGGCTCGGTCCGGGAGTTGCTCGACCTGTTGGGCGGCATCTGCCGGCTCGACGGTGATCGGCTGGTGGTGGAGGACGCGGCGGCTCTCCACGACCGGGGGATCCA
>JBBSMF010000086.1:0-5894 GCA_038233295.1 Candidatus Limnocylindrales bacterium
CGGCGGCGGCGGCGGCAACACCGGCGGCGGCGGCAACACCGGCGGCGGCGGCAACACCGGCGGCAACACCGGCAACAGCGGCGGCGGCAACACCGCCGGCGGCGGCAACAGCGGCGGCGGCGGCAACAGCGGCGGCGGCAACACCGGCGGCGGCGGCAACACCGGCAACACCGGCGGCAACACCGGCGGCAGTGAGGCTTCGCCGACCGACGGCCTCCCGCTGCCGGACTCTTCCACCTCGATGGCCGCGGCGGGCACGGGGCTGCCCATGCCCGTCCTGGGCCTGACGCTGCTTCTGGTCTTCCTGCTGGCGGGCGCGATCTCCCCCATGTTCCTCCGCCGCGCGGCATAGGGACGCCATCAGCCACACGGTCGACGAGGCAGTAGCGTCGGGGACGCTGGCGGAGGAGACGGAGACAGGACGCATGCCCGCGCGCCCCGTCCGGTCGCGCCGTCGCAAGCTCGCCACGTCCGTCCTCGCCATCGTCGGCGTTCTGGGCATCCTCGTCTTGGCGCTGGCCTGGCGCTACCTGCCTTATGTGACCGACGCGCGAGCCGTCAGCGCGACGGCCCAGCGAATCTCCGACCAGGTCCGCGGCCTGGACGCCGGCGCAGTGGACCGTGCCTTCATCACGGGCCTCCAGGCGGACGTGGTCGACCTTCGCGATCGCACGGCACGCCTGGGCACTCTCCTCCGAGAGGACCCCCTGGTCGATGCCGCGGGTGGCATCGGGACCTTCCGCAGGCCGCTCTCCGACGCGGCGTCACTCCTCCAGGCCAGCGATGAGGTCGTGGCTGCGGCCGATCTGGGGCTTCAGATGGGCGACCGCTTCGTGACGCTTCGTGAGACAGGCGGCGAAGGGTCCATGCTGGCCGGCATGGTCCAGCTGATGGCCACATCCGGCCCGGCCGTCGACGAGATAGAGCAGCACATGACACGCGCGGAGGCGATCCTGGCCGGAATCGGCCCCGACGCCATCGGTGAGATCCGCCGGGCGGCGGACCTCATGGCGGCGCCCATCCGCACATATCGACCGCTCCTGGAGCAGTACCAGCGGATGGACGGCGTCATCCCCGGCATCCTGGGGTGGGGCGAGGGCCGACGCTACCTGGTCCTGGCCCAGAACCCCGCCGAGCTGCGGCCCACCGGCGGATACACCGGCACGGTGGGCATCGTCTCGTTCAGTGACGGCGATCTCGTCTCGCAGGACTTCATGGATGTCTATCAGCTGGACCTGAAGCCCGGCATCCCCTTCGTGGAGCCGCCTCAAGGTCTCCGGGATCACCTGCTGGGCGACGCATCGTGGCAGCTGGCGGACGCCAACTGGTCGCCCGACTTCCCGACCTCGGCCGCCCAGGCACTGGAGCTCTACACGCTCGAATCGGGTGACGACGACGTCGACGGCGTGATCGCGCTGACGACCTACGCCATCGACCATCTGCTGGACGTCACCGGGCCCATCCATGTGCCCGACTACGACGTGACCGTGGCGGCCGGTGACGTAACGCTCACCGCGCTGGGCCTGACACGCGGCATCTCCACCGCCACGTCCGACCGGAAGGCCTTTTTGGACTCCCTCGCGAGCACGCTCATGGAGCGCCTCTACGCGCTCCCCGCGGCGCGCTGGACCGCGCTCTTCGCCGCGTTCGAGGAGATCACCGAGCGCCGCCTTCTGCTCACCTGGTTCCGGGACGCCGCCGCGCAGGACCTGGTGGCCGGCAGCGCCATCGCCGGCGAGGTGCGACAGGGGCCCGGTGACTACCTCTACGTCGTGGAGGCGAACGTGGCGCCGACCTCCAAGTACAACCTGGTCGTGAGCCGGCGCAGCCACCTGAGCGTGGCCATCGACCCGGCTGGCTCGGTCAGCAACGACCTGCGGCTGACCTGGGAGAACGACGGCGGCAAAGAGGGCGAGCCGTATGAGTCCATCCGGACCTACTCGACGAACATCGTGGGCTATTACGGAGCCTACGTCCGGGTCCTCGCGCCGCAGCAGAGCGAGCTGCTGGAGGCCGAGGGACGAGCCTATGACCCGGTCACCGAGGTGGAGCTGGTGGCGCCCGAGGCGGGCCACACCAGCTTCGCGAACTACCTGCTCATGGCGCCCGGAGTGAGCCAGCTACGCTACGCTTGGCGTGCCCCGGACGTGGCGCAGCGGGACGGCGACGAGTGGCTCTACCGGCTTACCATCCAGAAGCAGCCCGGCATGGTCCGGGAGCGGGTGACGGTCGCCGTCACGCTGCCGGAGGGAGCAGAGATGACGGCCATGCCGGAGGAAGCAACGATGTCGGAGGGCACCATCACGTTCAGCACGGTCCTGGAGGTGGACCAGGTCCTGGAGATCAGGTACCGGCTCCCATGAACGGCGCCTGGCAGCCCGGTGCGCTCGACGGCGTGTGGCGCCGGAAGCTGGAGTTCCACGCGGACGATCGCGGCGCGTTCGCGGAGATCTGGCGGGAGAGCTGGACGGAGGGGCTGTCCAGCCTGGTCCCTGGCGCCATGATGCGCCAGGGCAACCTCTCCCGCTCTCACGCGCGCGTCCTGCGCGGGATGCACATGCATGAGCGTCAGGCGGACCTGTGGATCGTCCTGGAGGGTCGGGCGTTCGTGGCGCTGGTCGACCTGCGCGCGGCGCTCGCGGACGGGGGACCGGTCACTTCGGAGACGATCGAGGCGGACCCGGGCGAGACGCTCTTCCTGCCCGAGGGCATCGCCCACGGCTTCTACGCCCGCGAGCCCCTGACGCTGCTCTACCTGGTCACCAACGAGTACGACGGCAAGGATGAGCACGGCTTCGCCTGGGACGACCCCACGGCCGGCGTGCCCTGGCCGGACAGCGAGCCGATCGTCTCTGCGCGCGATGCGGAGGCTCCGTCGCTCGAGGCGCTGGTCGAGACGCTGCGCCCCCCTCAGCAGACCTCCGGAAGGTAGTCGCCCAGCGCGTCCCCCCAGGGTCGGAGGCGGATCCCGACGGACGCTGCACGGCTCCCGTCCAGCACGCCCCAGGCGGGCGGGGTGGAGGCGCGCTGGAAGTCACGCTGTGAGATGGGGCGGAGGGCGCGTCCCGGGCGGCAGTGTGCCAGGACCGCGGCCGCCCACTCGTAGCGCGTGGCCTGTCCCGCGTTGACCAGGTGGAATAGGCCGCCATCCACGCCTCGCGTCAGCTCCACGATGGCTCTCGCAAGGTCCCCGGTGTAGGTGGGCGATCCCGTCTCGTCCGCGACCACCGGGAGATCCTCGCCGAAGAACCGATCCGATGCGGCCACGATCTTGGCCGGGAAGTCGTTGCCCGGCGGACCGTAGAGCCAGGCTGTACGGGCGATCCACAGACCCGGCCGGCCATCGAAGACTCGCTGGGCCGCCGCCTCGCCCGCCAGCTTGCTGGCCCCGTATGGGTTGGCGGGAGCCGTGGGGTCGTCCTCGGAGTATCCCCGCCCATCGTCGCGGCGACCGTCGAAGACCTCGTTGGTGGAGACGATGGCCAGGCCAGTGCCGCGCGCCAGGCATGCCTGCGCCAGCCGCTCCACCGCGTCAGCGTTCCGGCGCTGCGCGATTTCTGGCTCGCGGGCGCAGCCGTCCACGTCCGTCCAGGCAGCGGCATGGATCACCAGGGAGGGCTGGTCGCGCTCCAGGAGCGGCTCTGGGTCGCTGCCGTCAAGGTCGTACTCGGGACGGCGCCAGGCGAAGACCTCTCGGCCGGCACGACCGCCAAGGATCTCGAGCAGGGCCTTTCCCAGCCGGCCACCGGCGCCGGTTACCGCGACCCGCTGCTCAGCCCCTCGCTGCGTCGCCTCGCTCACGCCCTGCTCACGCCTCGACCGACTGTTCCAGCCTCCAGCCGTACTGGCGCGCGTAGTAGTCGGCCCAGTCAGCGTCACGCGTCCCGCGCCACTGATCCTCATTCTCGACGTACCACGCGACGGTCCGGCGGATGCCATCGGGGAAGGGCACCTTCGCCCGCCAGCCGAGCGCAGCCACCTTGGCGCCATCCATCGCGTAGCGCCGATCGTGCCCAGGACGATCGGGCACGCTGCGCACCAGCGACCAGGGCTTGTCGAGCGCGGTGAGGATCGTCTGCGTCACCTCGCGGTTCGTCCGTTCGTCCAGACCGGTGATGTTGTAGATGTGCCCCGGCTCTCCGCGGTCCAGGGCGGCGGCCACGCCGTCCGCATGGTCATCCACGTAGAGCCAGTCTCTCCGCTGGAGGCCGTCTCCGTAGAGCGGCAGCGGCTGGTCGCTCATGGCGTTCGTGATGAAGAGCGGGATGAGCTTCTCCGAGTGCTGGCGTGGCCCATAGGTGTTGGAGCCGCGCGTGACGACCACGTCCAGGCCGTACGTGGTGTGGTACGCCCGTGCCAACAGCTCCCCGGCGGCCTTGGCCGCGCTGTACGGGCTTCGCGGATCCAGGGCATCCCCTTCCCTGCTCTCGCCCTCGCTCACGGAGCCGTAGACCTCGTCCGTGGAGACCTGCACGAAGCGCACGGCAGTGATAGCGCCGCGACGCTCTCCCTCCGTCCGGCACGCCTCGAGCAGCGCATGAACGCCCATCACGCCGGTCCGCAAGAAGGCGATGGGGTCCAGGATGGACCGGTCGACGTGCGACTCGGCGGCGAAGTTCACCACGGCGTCATGCTCCGCGACCAGCTCGTTCACGAGGGCCTGGTCGACGATGTCCCCATGCACGAATCGGAAGCGGTCGGGCGGCAAGGGCTCCGAGTGGGCCCCCGAAAGATTGGCCAGGTTGCCGGCGTAGGTCAGCTTGTCGATGACCATGATGGTGTCGTTCGTGGCGGATAGCCGGCGGCGTACGAATGCGCTGCCGATGAACCCGGCGCCGCCGGTGACCAGAAGCTTCACGCCTGCTCCGGCAGCTCGGCTGGGACCGTGGCGTCCGACTGGGCGAGCGTGGCGTCGGCCTCAGCGGCCAGCATGCCGGCCTGGAGCAGCGACTCGATGGTCCCGGCGTCCATCCAGTGGCCGTCGTAGTGGCGGTGGAAGAAGTCCCCGCGCCGGATGTAGTGGTTCATCACGTCCGTGATCTCCAGCTCGCCGCGTCCCGAGGGACGGAGGGTGTCGATCACGCTGAACGCGTCGGGTCGGAGGAAGTACACGCCGATGGGGATCGAATCGCTCTTGGGCACCTGGGGCTTCTCCTCGAAGCGCACCAGACCGCCAGAAGAGTCGAACTCCGCGACACCGAAGCGCTCGGGATCCGGCACCCGGTAGAGCATCGTACCGGCACCCCACGGGCCGTCCTCGAACTCACGCGCGACCTGCCCCAGCGGCTCGCCACGGAGGATGTTGTCACCCAGGACCACGCAGAACGGGTCGTCATCCACGAAATCGCGGGCCAGGCCGATGGCGTGAGCGATGCCCAGGGCGCCGCGCTGGTAGCGGTAGGTCAGGTCGAGCCCGAAGTCCTTGCCGTCCGAGAGCAGCTCCACGATGTCGCCGATGCTCCGGCCGCCCAGGATGATCATCACCTCGCGGATGCCCATGCCCGAGAGGGTCTGGAGCGGGAAATACATCATGGGGCGGTCATGGACCGGCAGCAGATGCTTGTTCGTGACGAGCGTCAGGGGGTGGAGACGCGAGCCTGTCCCCCCGGCGAGCAGCAATCCCTTCATCCTGGCCTCGGTATCTTGGTGTTTGACTTTCCCGGCACTACCATACAACCCGGCATCGCTGACCGCGGGCCTGCAGATGGAGTCGTCCGTGTCGAGCACTGCCTCCGTGGCTGCGGTCATCGTCAACTACCGGCGCTACGACCTCCTGGAGCGATGCATCGAGTCACGCCTGGCCTCATCACGCCCGCCCGACCAGATCATCGTCGTGGACAACGCCACGGAGGGGGACCGGCTGGCGCGGATCGCCGCCACGTTCCCCACCATCC
>JBBSMF010000087.1:0-5864 GCA_038233295.1 Candidatus Limnocylindrales bacterium
ATGGTCGCCTACGACCTCCGCGGCGGCGGGCGAGGTGTAGCTGTAGCCGATGCCACGCGCACCAGATCTGGTCACCGCTTCGACGACGAGCATGGTCGTGGCGCACCATTCGAGTGTGCCATCCGCCTCCGGCGCTGCCGTCGGGATGCGCAGGACCATCGTCTCCAGTGCCGTGATCAAGGAGCCTCCTGGCGGGTCGTAGCTACCTGGCACCTTCGGTCTTGTACCTACTGCCATGCGTTGCTCCTCCGTGTCGGGGCCCCCGGCAACCGTTCAGACCCTGCGCGGACCAGCTCACGCGACGCGCGGATCCGCTCGGACTCGCAGGCAGCGGCTGGTGCGCATGCCAGGTAGCGCGATGCGCCGGCGGCGTCCGGCGCGCATACCACACGGTGCGGCCACCGGCCCGGTGCCGCGCGCTGGGACATGCTCCCACCCGTCTCTGAACGGGGGGCGACAGGGCGGTGAACAGGCTGAGAACGTTCCTGAGCTCGCTACAGATAGCAGCCGCGAGCGTCGCTGTCTCAGAGCCGAAGATGCGGGTCCGGATCTGCCGCGTGCGCCCACGCGTCACGGCTGACGCGGTAGACTACCGGCCGGTCGCTGGCGAGTGGCCAAGCGGTAAGGCGCCTGACTCTGGATCAGGAGATCCTAGGTTCGAATCCTAGCTCGCCAGCCAAAGTCCCAGCACGACTCTGGCGCTGCGACGATCCCGAGGGCACTTCGGACCCGCGGCCGTACCCCCGCCACGCTCCCGACGCACGTCGGGGTCCATGCGGTCCGCCGCGCCCTTCTGCATGTCGCGGTGAAGTGGGTGTTGTCCGCGGTTACCGCTGCTCGCTGCCCTCCGCCTTCTGTCGCTCACGCTCTGCGCGTCGCCCATGCTCTCCGACTCTTCCCACCTCGTCTTTGGCGGTCAAAGGGGGAACAGCATCGTCCTCGTCGCTCTCCTTGCGCCATTCCGAGAGCGACGCTTCGAGGCGCCGGCCAATTGTGGCTGTTGGTCCCTGCGGAGCCGTCATACAACTCACGCGCGCGAGTAGACCCAGTCAGCGTAGTGACGGCGCTTCAGTGGTGACGATCTTCGGGAGCTTGGTCCGACAGGTAGTCTGCGGCCTTTCAGACATTGGCAGGTGAAATACACGGCTCCCGCTCCAACAACGTGGATCGGCTTGACGCGGATGGCGATGGCCGAGCCTGCGAGACCCTACCGGGCGGCGGTGTGGCGACAACGGCCCCGGCGATGACAACAGTCGAGACCCAGGCGAGAAAGACGGTGGCGGCCTCCCCGAAACGGCCACCTTCGGGATGGATCCGGTGAGCGGTCTCCCTATGCTCCTGACCGCGCTCGGACTCGGGACGTTCGGCCTGATGCTCCGCCGGCGCATCGGAGTCCGGATCTAAACCGCATCGCGAAGAGGACTGCTCGCGACCGTCCCGGCGACCGGTTTCGGGGCCTGCTGCTTCAGCGAGGCGGGCTCGCCTGAACTGACCGCCTGGCCCCGCGGCTCACGGCCGCGGACTCGCGCCGGGCGCTCGACTCCGTCGCCGAGCCCCCTCTATTCCTGCTCCACCCCACCGAGCCACTCGCGCACGCTCGCACCCAATGAAGGCACGTGGTAGCCGCCCTCCTGGAGAACGATTAGCGGCCGGTCCGCCGCCGCCACCAGGCGACCTCAATCGCCGTACGCCGCGGTCGTCAGAGCGAGGTCGCCGATGGGATCCTCCACGAACGTGTCCATGCCCAGGCTCACCACGATCGGTCCGTCCGTCCGCGGCAGCAGTCGAGCGCCCGTTCCAGCGCCACGAGATAGGCGGCGTCACCCGTCCCGGCCGCCAGCGGCTGATTGAAGGTCCCTCCCACGCCGTCGCCGGTGCCGGTCTCGCCGGCATAGCCTTAGAAGTAGGGATACATCCGAGCCGGATCCGCATGCAGCGAGGCGTAGGCCACGTGGGCGCGGTCGTAGAAGAGCTGCTGCGTGCCGTTGCCGTGGTGGAAGTCGACATCCAGGATCCCCACCCGGCCCGCGGCCCCTGCCACCAGCCACTCTGCGGCGATGGCGGCGTTGTTGAAGTAGACGTACCCGCCGAACATCGCCCGGGCGGCATGGTGGCCCGGTGGCCGGCACAGTCCGTAGACCGCCTCGTACGTGCCCGCCACTATGGGCGTCGCGGTATCGAAGCACCAGTAGCCGATGCGCCCGCAGGGCGAGTCAGGCTCGGGCGACTTGCCCACGCCCTCCCGATATCTGCCGTGCAGCAGGGCGTCGGGGATGATCGACGCGCGACCCGTGCCGGCCGCCTGCCACTCCCGCCAGGCCGACTCCAGGTAGAGCAGCATGGCCGGGTCGTGCACCGCCACGATGGGCCCCTCCCCGAACTCTCGAGGCGTGCGGATGTCGTGCCCAGCCTCGCGCACAGCCGTCAGGATGACCTCCGCACGCTGGGGCACTTCCCAAGCCGGCATGGACAGACCGCCACTCACTTCCGCCGGCGGGTCGTGACGGCGGTGCGCCGATGACGCGAAGACCTCCATCGGACCCCCCTCCCCTTGCTCGTCGCTGACCGGCGCGGACATCCGTTATAGAGTCGCAGCATGCCCCGTCGCATCTTCATCTTCGACCCACCCGACCGGTTCGTCTGCGGGACCGTCGGACCCGTCGGTGAGCGCACCTTCTTCCTCCAGGCCCTCCAGGGGGACCGCATCATCTCCGTCGTCCTGGAGAAGATCCAGGTGGCCGCCATCGCGGACCGCATAGGCGCGATCGTGGCCGACCTCGATCAACGGGGCGTAGCGGCGGCTTCCGCAGCTCCGCTTGGCGACGACGACCGGCCGCTGGACGAGCCCGTGCGCGAAGAGTTCCGCGTGGGCACTATCGCACTCTCCTGGGACGCAGACGACGCCGTGGTGATGATCGAGGCGCGCGAGCAGACCGGTGAGGAGGACGAGGACCTGGAGGTGGACGACGCTGATCCGGACGGCCCCGACCTGCTCCGCGTGCACCTGCCGGTAGCCGCCGCCAAGGGCTTCGCGGAGCGAGCCGGCCGCGTCATCGCCGGGGGGCGACCACCCTGTCCCTTCTGCGGCCAACCGCTCGACCCGCAGGGCCATCTGTGCGCACGCCGCAACGGCTACCTGAACTGAGCCCGACGGCCGACGTGTCGGTCGACCTGCTGCGCAGCGGCACGCTGGAGATCGTGGGCCGCTTGACGGAGGCGACCAACGTGACCCTCTTCTGCCGGCTCCTGCAGGACGACGCCGATCCGGAACCCATCCACTGCGTCTACAAGCCGATCCGCGGCGAACGTCCGCTGGACGACTTTCCCGTCGGGACGCTGGCCTACCGCGAGGTGGCCGCCCATGAGTTCTCGCAAGCGACGGGTTGGCGCATCGTTCCTCCGACGGTGCTCCGTGACGGGCCGCTGGGACCAGGCATGGTGCAGGCCTGGATCGAGGTCGATGAGGACGCCGACATCGTGCAGATGATCCTCACTCGCGATCCGCGACTCCGCCGCATGGCCCTCTTCGACGCCATCGTCAACAACGCCGACCGCAAGGGCGGCCACGTCCTTCCCACCGACGACGGGCACCTCCACGGCTGCGACCACGGCGTCTGCTTCGCCGTCGAGCCCAAGCTGCGCACGGTGCTCTGGGGCTGGCGCGGTGAGCCGCTGACCGACGAGGAGGTCGCTTGCCTGAAGGCGCTACGCCGCTCGATCGATGGGGACCTGGGGCGGCGGCTGGCTGGCCTGCTGAGCGCGCCGGAGGTCGCCGCCACCGCCCGACGCCTTGACCGCCTGCTGAGCGAACGCCGTATGCCGCTGCCCGATCCATACCGGCCGGCCATCCCCTGGCCCCCGTTCTGATCCGCCCGGGCACTGCCGTCTAGCGCGGCCGTCTAGCGCGGCCGGGCGAACGCGAGCCGCATCGCCTCGGCGCGTCGGGCGGAGCGTGCCACCAAAGCCCCCCAGAGCGGAATGGCCGCTCGAAGCAGCTCCTCCATGTCCGCGCCATCGAGGGGCTTCGCGAACAGGTATCCCTGTCCCATGTCGCACCCGTACGACCTGAAGGCCACCAGCTCCTCGGCCCTTTCGATCCCCTCGGCTACGACGACCAGGTCCAGCGCGCCGCCGATCTCCACGATCGCTCGGGCGAGCACGCCGCCGTCGGCTGCCTCTGTGGCGCCCTCCACGAACGAGCGGTCCACCTTGAGCACATCGATGGGGAAGCGCTGGAGGTATGAGAGGGAGGAGTAGCCGGTCCCGAAGTCGTCGATGGCCACCCGGATGCCGGCTTCCCGGAAGGCCTCCAGTGTGGAGATCGTGGTGGGGGTGTGGTGCATCAGGACGCTCTCGGTGATCTCGATGAGGAGAGCGGTGGGGGCCAGACCGCTGGTGCTCAGCGCATCCATGATGTCGTCGCGAAGGGCCGGGTGCTGGAACTGCCGCGCCGATAGATTGACGCTGACGAAGAGGTCCGCACGACCGCTCTGGATCTGCCACTCGCGGACCTTCCGGCAGGCCTCGCGGATGACCCAGCGGCCGATGGGCACGATCAGGCCGCTCTGCTCGGCTTGGGGGATGAAGTCGGCCGGCATGCAGACGTCCCGACCCGGCCGGTGCCAACGCACCAGCGCTTCCACGCCCACGATGGCGCCGCGATCCAGCTCGATCATCGGCTGGTACTGGAGGCGAAGCTCGTCTCGCTCCAACGCCCCAGCCAGCAGCTCCTGGAGGTCCCGACGCTCCGAGGCGCCCACCCGCATGCTGGGCTGGAAGAGGGCCACCCTGGCCTTGCCGGCCTCCTTGGCCTGGTACATCGCGAAGTCGGCATTGCGCAGGAGATCATCCGCCGTGTCTCCACCACTCCCGGCGAAGGCTACGCCGATGCTCGCCGAGACAGGGAGATCGACGTCGGCAACGCGGAAGGGCAGGGACATGGCCTCCATGATCCTCTCCGCGACGACCGCTGCCGGTGACCCGTCCTCCAGATCCTCGAGCAGCACCGCGAACTCGTCGCCACCCAGCCGGGCGCCGGTGTCCCCGGCCCTCAGACGACTCGTCAGCCGCTCCGCGACGGCAGCGAGAAGCTGATCGCCGCGGACATGGCCCAGCCGATCGTTGACGTTCTTGAAATCGTCCAGGTCGATGAAGAGGACGGCCAGGGAGACCGTCCGACGCTCACCCCGGTCGAGCGCGTGGTCCAACCGATCATGGAATAGCGCTCGATTGGGCAAGTGCGTGAGAGCGTCGTGGAAGGCCTGGTGACGCAGCTCCTGGTAGAGCTGCGCGTTCTCCAGGGCCATGGCGGCCTCCGTGGCCAGCGTGGCGGCCAGCTCCAAGCCGTGCTCGTCGAGTGGGCGCTCGCGCGCAGTGCTTAACTCCACCAGACCGACGGTCCGGCGCTTGACCATCAGGGGCAGCATCACCAAAGTGCCCTGACCCACGGTTCGCAGATATGACACCTCCGCCGGGTCCGCTCGGGCGTCCGAGACCTGGAGCTCCACCGTCTCCTGTCGTTCCAGGACACGCCGCGTCAAGGGGTAGGCAGGGAGGTCGTACGTGTCGGCGACACCGGGCAGGGCATCGACGGGAAACCGGCCCACCGTCGCCACGCAGTCACCGGCCCGGTCCCAGCGAGAGATCAGGCACGCGTCGGCCCCAGCGGCACGGGCCAGGTGCCGTGCCATCAGATGACCGATGAGTTGCGGGTCCAGTGTCTGCGCCAGGTCCCGGGACATGGCCACCAACGTCCCCAGCTCGGTCGCTGACGCCTCCAGGCGGTGCCGGTACTGCCACAGCAACAGCAGCGCGACACCAGCCACGCTCGCGGAGGACCGCACGCGCAGGGATGCGAGCACCCA
>JBBSMF010000088.1:0-5854 GCA_038233295.1 Candidatus Limnocylindrales bacterium
CGACCGAGTACGGTAACGTCCGCCGTTCGGCGGCCCGGAGAGATCCGGCCACGAAGACCGGCGTCGGAGGGAAAACCGAAAGGTCGTGGTGGCAGACATGTCTCGGTGTCGGGAGCGGGCTCCGGCCCGCCGCGCGCCCCACGGTCCGATCGACGGGCCAGGCGCGGGCCTACCGCTCTCGATGCTGGTCCAGTCGCCGCTGCCTGCCGATCATCGCGCCTTGCCGCCACTCGACCCCAGCTTCGGCACGACCCTGGACGCAGGACTCGCCGACCTGGCGCTTGAGCTGACACCCCGCGTCCGTACCGCGATCGAGGCACAGGCACGGCTCCTGCTTGCCTGGAGCGGCTCGGTCAACCTCTCCGCCCATCGCACCCCAGAGAGCGTGGCACTGGAGCACGTCGTGGACTCGCTCTCCGCGCTGCCGCTGCTCGCGGGAAGGACGAGCCTGCTCGACCTGGGTAGCGGAGCCGGTTATCCCGGCTTGCCGCTGGCCCTCGCCCTGCCCGTGGCGCGCCTCGCCCTGGTCGAGTCTATCGGCAAGAAGGCGCGCTTCCTCGAGGCGGCCTCCGCGGCGGCGCTGGTCGAGCTTCGTGAGGCAGCACAGCCGTCCCAAGGCGGCCAAACGACCCCCGACATCGCAGCGCTCAACCTGCGCGCAGAGAGCCTGGCGCATGACCCCGCGCACCGGGAAGCCTGGGACGTCGTCACCGCACGGGCCGTGGCGTCCATGGCGGAGCTCGTCGAGCTGGCCTTCCCGCTGCTGCGCATCGGCGGCCGTCTGGTGGCCTGGAAGCGAGACGATGGCGCCGGCTCGCTGGAGCGCGAGCTTGTCGCGGCGCGGCCGGCACTACGGGCCTGCGGAGGTGCGGCTCCCGAGATCCATCGCGTGGCGGCCAGGGGCCTGGAGGACCATCGCCTGGTGCTGGTGACGAAGCAGCGGCCGACACCGCGGAAGCTGCAACGCCCCGCGGCCGAGCGGGCTGCGCGCTGATACGCTGACCAGGATGCGCGTCGCGGTCCTCTCGGACATCCACGGCAACCTGCCGGCACTGGACGCGGTGCTGGAGGCGCTCGCTCCGTTCGAGGAGGTCTGGGTCCTGGGCGACATCGTGGGCTACGGGCCTCAGCCGAACGAGGTGGTCGAGCGGCTGGCGGGTCTGCCCGTCACGGCAGTGCGTGGCAATCACGATGCCGCGGCGGTCGGCGCCTTGAGCACCAAGGCCTTCAACGACGATGCCCGCACCGCGGTCGAGTGGACGGCCGGAGCGCTGACTCCGCGGGCGCAGCGCTGGCTGAACGACCTCCCCGAACGGGCCACGTGCGGCGACTTCACGCTCGTCCACGGCAGCCCGCGCGACCCGACCTGGGAGTATCTCTTCACGCCTGCCCTGGCACGCGCCAACATGTCGGCCTTCGACACGACGCACTGCCTGGTAGGCCACACGCACTTGCCGCTCATCTTCCGCGACGGTGCCGGCCGCATGGAGATGCTGGCCGGCGATCCCGAACACCCCTGGAACCTCGACGAGCGGCGCGTCATCCTGAACCCGGGCTCCGTGGGACAACCACGCGACGGCGACCCGCGCGCCTGCGGCATGCTTCTCGACACGGCGCTGTCAACGGCCACCTGGCACCGCGTCCCCTACCCCATCGAGACCGTTCAGGCTCGTATGCGAGCAGTGGAGCTGCCGTCTCGTCTGATCGAACGCCTCAGCCACGGCCTGTAGGCCGTCCATGAACGACGAGCGGCGGCCCATCCGTGGCCGCAAGCCGGGCGACCGGCGCCTGCGGATGGAGAGGCCCCACGCGGAGTACTTCCGGTACACGGCCTCGGGCAGCCTCATGGCCAAGCCGAGAGCGCACGAGGATCGCCGGCCGCTGGGTCGTGCCTGGACACGATCCAAGCGACTCCTGATCGGCCGCCCCCTGGCCACGGCCGAGGAGATCGGCGAGCGGCTCTCCAAGGCGAAGGCGCTGGCCATCTTCAGCTCCGACGCCATCTCCTCGAGCGCCTATGCCACCGAGGAGATACTACGGGTGCTGGTGCTGGGCGGATTGGCCGCTCTCACCCTGAGCGTGCCGGTCAGCATCGGCATCGCCCTGCTGCTGGCCACGGTCGCCATCAGCTACCGGCAGATCTGCGTCGCCTATCCCAACGGCGGCGGCTCGTACTCGGTGGCCAAGGCCAATCTGGGCCGGATGGCCTCGCTGGTGGCCGCCTCGGCTCTGCTCATCGACTACACGCTCACGGTGGCCGTCTCGATCTCCTCGGCCTCGGAGCAGATCGCCTCGGCCTTTCCGGAGCTGCATGCCTGGAAGGTGCTCATCGGCGTGGTCGCCATCGCGCTGGTGACCCTGGGCAACCTGCGCGGCCTGCGCGAGTCGGGGAACATCTTCGCGCTGCCCACCTACCTGTTCATCGGCAGCGCCCTGCTGATGATCGGCATGGGCGTCTTCCGCATCGTGGTCGAGGGCCAGCCGGCGGTGCCGTACGCCATCGAGGATGTCGGCGGGACGCTGGAGGCGGTCGGGCTGTTGCTGGTCCTGCGCGCTTTCGCCTCCGGCTCGGTGGCCCTCACCGGGACAGAGGCGATCGCCACGGGCGTGCCCGCCTTCAAGCCGCCCGAGGCGCGCAACGCGGCGACCACGCTCGTTGTGATGGCCGGCATGCTGGGCGTCCTCTTCGTGGGTATCACCTTCCTGGCGGGCCACTTCGGTGTGCTGCCCAACGAGGAGCAGACGGTCGTGGCCCAGGTCGCCGCCCAGATCTACGGGGCGGGGTCGGTGGCCTTCTACCTCTTCACCGCGTTCACGGCGCTGCTCCTCTTCCTGGCAGCGAATACCGCCTTCGCGGCCTTTCCCCGACTCGGCGCGGTGCTCGCCGAGGATGGCTTCTTCCCGCGCCAGTTCGCCTACCGCGGCGACCGCCTCGCGTTCACCACGGGCATCGTCCTGCTGGGCGTCGTGGCCGCGCTCCTGGTGGTGCTCTTCGGGGCCGACACGCACGCGCTCATCCCGCTCTACGCGGTGGGCGTCTTCATCGACTTCACCATCAGTCAGTCGGGCATGGTCCGACACTGGCTCAGCACGCGCGACCGCGGCTGGCAGTACCGGCTGATGATCAACGCCTCCGGCGCCATCCTCACCGCGGTCGTGGCCGTGGTGGTCACCACGGTCAAGGCGCCCACCTCGCTGGTCATCATCCTGCTCATCCCCATCATCGCCGGGGTGATGCTCTTCATCCGGCACGAGTACGACGGCGTGAGCCGTGAGCTGGCGCTGCGCCCGGAGCAGGTGGTCGGCCCGCCAAAGCGACGCGAGCGGGTGGTCATCCCGGTGCCCGGCCTGTCGCGCGCCGTGGTCCAGGCGGTCAACTTCGGACGGTCCCTGGCCGACGACGTGCGCGCCGTCCATGTGAGCGCCGATCCGGAGGAAGCGGCCGCCCTGCGCGCCACTTGGGAGCGGCAGCTGCCGGGCGTGCCGCTGGTCATCGTCGAGTCGCCCTATCGCTCGCTGGTGCTGCCGTTCCTGGCTTACCTGGACGTGATGATGCCGTCCGAGCCTGATCTCATCACGCTCATCGTGCTGCCCGAGTACGTGCCCCGCCACTGGTGGGACAGGATCCTCTACAACCAGACCACCAATCGGCTGAGAAGGGCACTCATCGGCAGGCACGACACGGTCGTGGCCACGGTTCCCTATCGCCGCGAGGATTAGGCTCCGCCCCGCTCGGCTGAGCCCCGATGGTACGCTTCGGCCGATGCCCCAAGCTGCCCCGCCGCCGCTCTACTCGCGTGCCGTCCTGGGCCTCAACGGGGGTCCCACGGACGCCCTCGTGGTGCGGCTCGGCTGTGAGTTCGCACGTGGCCGGCAGATGGAGCTGATCGCGCTGCATATCATCGAGGTCGACTGGCGGCACGACCTTTCCCAGGACCTGGCCACCAGCAACGAGCGCGCCTCGGCCGTCCTGGACATGGCGGAGAGCATCGCGGAGCAGAACCGGATGACGCTGCGGACGGAGCTGCTCCAGGCGCGGGACGTGGGCGCCGCGCTGGTCGACGAAGCGGTCGAGCTGGACGCAGACCTGATGATCGTGGGCCTGCCCTATCGGCATCGCTTCGGCGGTGATTTCGCCATCGGCGATGTCATCCCTTACGTCTTCCAGAACGCATCATGCACTGTCATCGTGGCGCGGGAGTCGGTCGCAGAGGGCAGCAGCCGCCGCGCTGACCGATCGGCCATCAGCTTCGGGCGCGCGCCATGAGCGCCGACCGCCGTCGGAACGAGAGGAGATCTCCCTAGATGCGAGCGTTCATCGCGGGCTGCGGCCGGACCGGCGCCGGGCTCGCCTCCCGGCTGGCCGCGGCCGGTCACGAGGTGACCATCATCGACACCAACTCGGAGGCCTTCGACCGGCTCGACCATGAGGTCCCGGGCCGCGCCTTGCGCGCCGACGTGACCGACGAGGATCAGCTTCGCCGCGCCGGTGTCGAGGGAGTCGACCTGTTCTTCTCGCTGACGGAGGGTGACAACCGCAACATCCTTGCCGCTCAGCTGGCTTCCGAGACCCTGGGCGTCGATCGGGTCGTGGCCAAGGTCAACGATCCGGTCCGCGCCGAGGCCTACCAGGCGCTGGGCATCGCCACGCTCTGTCGGACCCGACTGCTGGCCGACGCGCTGGCCATCTACAGCGGCCTGCCCCATGACCCTGGCGCCGAGGGCGTCGCACCGGCCACCGGCCACCACCGGGAACACGACAGCGCGAGCGCCGACGTGGCTGCCCCCGACGCGCCGGCCCTCGCAGGAGGACGCTGAACGTGTACGTGATCATCGTCGGCGGCGGGAAGGTGGGCTACTACCTGACCAAGGAGCTGCTGGCCGCCGGTCATGAGCTGGTGCTCCTGGAGAAGGACGGCCGTCGCGCGCGTCAGATCGCCGACGAGGTGGGCAGCATCGTGCTGCAGCGCGACGGCTGCGAGGGCAAGCATCTGGAGGAGGCCGGTGCCAAGCGTGCCGCCATCGTGGCGGCCGTAACCGGGGACGACGAGGACAACCTGGTGGTGTGCCAGATGGCCAAGCACCACTTCGACGTGCCGCGCACCATCGCGCGCGTCAACAACCCCCGCAACGAGACCCTCTTCCGCCACCTGGGCGTGGACGAGATCATCAGCCCCACGCGCATGGCCCTGGCGGCCATCGAACAGGACATCCCGGTGCACGAGCTTCTCCACCTGGCGCAGCTGCCGGGCGGACGCCTAGAGCTCATCGAGGCCCGGATCACCGAGGATTCGCCCGCGGTCGGCCGGCGTGCCGCGGACCTCTCGCTGCCCGAGGCTTGCTCGCTGTTCGCCATCCTCCGTGACGGGAACGCGCAGGCCATCCGCTCCGACACCACGCTCCAAGTTGGCGACACGGTGCTGGCCATCTCTCGCACGGAGTCGGAGAACCAGCTGCATGACGCGCTGATCGGCGCGGCCGACGGAGGGGACACCGACTGACACCAGCCCCTCGGGTCCTGACCCGTGCCCTCGTCGGCTGGGGCCTGGGGCACCTGGCGCTGGGCGATCGTCGGGGTTGGGCGCTCCTCGCGCTGGAAGGCGTTTGGCTCGTGGCTCTGCTCTGGTCGGCGTGGGCCTGGCTGGGCTCCGATCGCTGGATGCTCGTCCTGGGGCTGGTGGGCGGCTTCCTGAGCGTCTGGACACTGCAGGCGGTACACGCCTACCGCCGCGCCATCGAGGGTGGCGCAGCGGGCGCCGGAGCCTCGCGAATCATGGTCATCGCCCCCATAGCGGTCGCGGTCATCACGCTGGTCTTCCTGGTGGGCGGTCGCGTGTCGACGCCTGGCGCCACC
>JBBSMF010000089.1:0-5778 GCA_038233295.1 Candidatus Limnocylindrales bacterium
GCCGGCACGCCCGCGCTGGGAGTCATCGAGCTGCTCACAGACCTCGAGGGGCAGAGCCCGGTGGCCCTGTTCGAGGCGGCTCGGGTCGATCACGTGGGCGTGGGTTCACGGGATGCCTCGTGGCTGCGTTACGACCCCGAGCTGGGTCCGCAGTTGAGATATGGCGACGCCTTTTCGGTCGACTACTACGGCTTCGACGCGACCGAGCCGCCCTTCGACGACCCGCTGGTGCGGCGCGCCTTCGCTCTGGCGGTCGATTGGGACCGGCTCGTCCGACTGACCGGACCGGGCACGGAGCCGGCGACCTCTCTCGTCCCAGCGGGTGTGCCCGGCCGCAGCGAGGCCGACTTCTCGCCGCCCTATGACCCGGAGGCGGCCCGAGCTGCGCTCGCGGAGGCGGGATTCCCAGGCGGACGCGGCTTCCCGCCGGTGACGTTGACCAGTTCGGGGTCCTCGTATGACGAAGCCGTGGCGGCCGAGCTGGATGAGGTGCTGGACGTCACGATCGAGCTGGAGCAGCGACCCTTCGGGCAGTACCTGAACATCCTCGACAGCGATCCACCGCAGTTCTGGGCGCTTTCCTGGATCGCCGACTATCCGCATCCCCACGACTTCCTGGCGCTGCTGCTCCAGACGGGCTCGAGCAGCAACCAGACCGGCTGGAGCGACCCTGACTTCGACGCGATCGTGCAGGACGCGGCCAGCACGGACGATCTCGCCCAGCAGGAGGAGCTGTACGCCCAGGCACAGCGCATCGTGCAGGTGAAAGCCCCCGTCATCCCGGTGGCCTACGGTGAGCGATGGTCGTTGAGCCGGGAAGGCCTGCTGGGAGCGGACGAGTCGGGTGTGGGCTTCCTCCGATTCGCTGGTCTAGCTTGGGCGGACGGTCGATGAAGCGGCGCCAGCCCCGTGGGCGCGTGGAGCCGACCCGTGCGGCCGCGCTGATCATGCTGGTGGTCGCCTTGATCACGACCGCCGGGGTGACGCCGGTCCGCGCCGCCGAAGTGTCCCTGGAGACGCCCACGGCGATCGCTCGTCTGGGGGAGCCGCTCGTCTTTCGAACGACCCTGCGCAGCGATGTGGCCCCCGAGCGGGTCGAGCTCCTGACCCGATCCCGGGCCGATGACGCCATCTCCGTGGAGATCGCCACGCTCACCGAGTCCGGCGACGGCGAATACCAGGCGAGCGTCGAAGAGACCGGCCATGCCGTGCCCAACACCACGCTGCGCTACCGGTTCAGGGCGGTGATGCCGGACGGCACGTCCGCGCTGGGTCCCGAGGCGACCGCCACGGTCATCGACCCCAACGTGGAGTGGCGGACCCTGGAGGGACCCATCGTCCGCCTGCACTGGTACGAGGGCGACGAGACCTTTGCGAGACGAGCACTGGAGATAGGGGAAGGGGCCATCCAGCGTGCCTCCGACCTGCTGGGCGTGACGGAGACGGAGCCGCTCGACTTCTTCATCTACGCCTCCGAGCCCGCCATGCGCGCCGCGCTGGGCCCCGGTACGCGAGAGAACGTCGGCGGTCAGGCCAATGCGTCACTGCGCACCATGTTCGGCCTCATCGAACCGACCGACATCGGCTCCGACTGGGTCGACGTGCTGGTCGTGCATGAGCTGACGCACCTGGTCTTCGATACCGCTGTCCGGAACGCATATCACGCGCCGCCACGCTGGCTGAACGAAGGCGTGGCGGTCTATCTCTCAGAGGGCTACTCACCAGGCGACAGCGGCATCGTCAGGAACGCGGCAGAGCGGGGCGCGCTCATCCCTCTCGAGGGCCTCGGCGGGCTCTTCCCGACCACGCGCGACCGGTTCAACCTGGCCTATGCCGAGAGCGTCTCGGCGGTGTCCTTCTTCATCGAGACGTACGGGGAGGAGCGATTGGTCCAGCTGATCCGTTCGTACGCGGAAGGCGTGACCGACGACGAGGCCTTCATGACTGCCACGGGCGCGGACCTGGGCGCCTTCGATGCCTCCTGGCTGTCGTCCCTTGACGCGAAGGCGCCTGAGTCATTCGGTCCACGGCCTGCGCCGCCCGGGCCGCTCCCGCCCGACTGGACCATGGCAGCCGCCGGCCCGGGCACCTCGGCGGATCCCTCTGCTGTGCCGGAAGGATCGAGTACCACGGCCGATCCGACGGCCCAGCCATCGCCATTCCGTGGCGCAGGCGGTGACCACAGCGACATCGCGCCGCTGCTCGGGGCGGGTGGCCTCCTCGCGGGCGGCGTTCTCGTCATCGGCCTCCTGTTCGTTGCCAGGAAGCGGCGTCAAGCGTGACCGCTGAGCCCATGACCACAGCCGATCCTCTGCTAGGCTGACGACCCTGATGCGCGACCTTGGTCCTGAAGTCATGGACGTGCGACTGGGCGACCGCCTGGAGCTGCGCAAGCCTCACGCCTGCGGCGGGCGCGAGTGGCGAGTGGTGCGCCTGGGGGCGGATATCGGGCTGACCTGTGAGACGTGCGCCCGCCGCGTCCTGCTGGAGCGCGCCGAGCTCGAGCATCGCTTCCGGCGGTGGGTCATGCGGGCCGAGGCGACATGAGCACGCTCGCGCCGGATCCAGCTTCGAGGCCCGACGAGAGCGACGCTGGGCAGACCAAGCGAGTGTTGGCCAACCGCAAGTTCCTGGCACTCTTCCTCTCCCAGATCCTGACCCAGGTCGGCGGCAACATGGTGCTGTTCGCGCTGACCGTGCAGGTCTACAGCCTGACTCGGTCCAGCACCTCGGTGAGCATCCTTCTGCTCACGTTCCTGGTGCCGGCGGTCATCTTCGGCGCCGTGGCGGGCGTATACGTCGACCGGTTCGACCGGCGGATGATGCTGGTGGCCACCAACCTGCTGCGGGGAGCCGCCTTCCTCGTGCTGGTGTTCTTCGATGAGAACCTGGTGGTGCTCTACCTGCTGACCATCGTGGTCGCCACCCTGACCACCTTCTTCGGGCCGGCCGAAGCGGCCATGATCCCCATCGTCGTAGAGAAGCGGCAACTCATCACGGCCAACGGGGTGTTCATCTTTACCCTCCAGGCATCGTTCGTGGCGGGTTTCGCGATCCTCGGGCCGCTGTTCAGCAGCCTTCTGGGCACCCAGCTGCTGATCCTGGTGGTGGCCGCGCTGTACGGGCTGGCCGGGGCACTGTGCTGGATCCTGCCCACCTCGGACCCCAGAGCCGCGCCACACAGAGCCGGAGAAGCTATCGACGAGGCCGAGCGAGCAGTGGCCGCGACCTTCTCGCAACTGCGCGAGGGGCTTTCGTACATCCAGCAGAACCGCGGCATCTCCTGGTCTCTGTCCTATCTGGCCATCACGGCCTCGCTGGTGGGCGTGATGGGGGTCCTGGGGCCCGACTTCGCGGTGACCGTGCTGGGCCTGTCCGAGGACGGCTTCGTGATCGTGATCCTGCCGCTGGGCGTGGGGCTCGTGGTGGGGATCCTGGCTCTCAACGTGTACGGGAAGTTCTTTCCGCGCCAGCGGATCATCGAGTTCGGCCTGGTGGCGCTGGGCGTCTCGCTGCTGATCCTGGCTCTGGCTCAACGGGTCGGCGGGCCCTTCCTGACCGGTCCCATCGTGTCGCTCCTCACCGTCGTCGTCGTGGTGGCCTTCACGGCGGGGGTCTCCTATGCGCTCGTGGCGGTCCCGGCCCAGACCCAGTTGCAGGAAGAGCTGCCCTCGGAGGTCCGCGGCCGGGTCTTCGGCGTCCTCAACATGCTGGTCAGCCTGGCCAGCCTGGGCCCCATCGTGGTGGTGGGACCACTGGCCGACGTGGTCGGCACGCCGGCCGTGCTGGCCGCTTCGGCGGCGCTGGTCATCGTCACCGGCGCGGTGTCAGTCCTCAAAGCTCGGCCATCGGCGAACGTGGTGCACGTTCATCAGGCACTGGAAGAACCCTTCGACCCGATGACGGTCACCACCACAGCCGCGCTGACTCGCACCGTGAGGTTGCGCTACCTGGACGCGGGCGAGGCCACGGGTACCAGGGTCGCCTCGCGCGTGGAGCCCCCTGGCATGGATCCGCCAACGAAGGGTTCGGACGGCCCCAACACGTGAGCCGCGTGGCGGTGGTCTTCACCGGCGGGACGATCTCCATGCTGCCCGATCCGGCGACCGGCGCTGCCGTCCCCAGCCTGGACGGCGCAGCGATCCTCTCCCAGGTATCGGGTCTGGACCTGATCGCCGACTTGGAGCCGGTCGACTGGGGGCTGGTGCCGGCATCGCACCTCAGCTTCGGGCAGGTCCTGGACCTCGCACGCCTGCTTCAGGCGACGTTGGACAGGGCCGATATCGATGGCGCCGTCGTGGTCCAGGGCACCGACTCCATGGAGGAGACGGCGTTCGCCTTCGACCTGCTGGTGCGCCCTGATAAGCCGGTCGTCGTGGTGGGGGCCATGCGCAACGCTGCCCATCCGGCCTGGGATGGGCCGGCCAACCTGCGCGATGCTGTTCGGGTGGCCGCCTCGGAGCGATGGCGCGGTCTCGGGACGATGATCGTTATGGCTGGCAACGTGCTGCCAGCGGATGATGCGATGAAGCTTCACAGCCACGCGGTCGATGCCTTCGGAGCACCCAATGTAGGCGTGCTCGGGAAGGTCGACGCGGTGGACGCGTGGTCCGCCGGCGGCGCTGGCGTCGAGGACGTCGAGCGCGTCGAGCGGCGTGGGGCGCGGCGTCGCCTGGAGCGCATGCCCGAGTCGGCTGCGGAGCCGGTGGTGCTGGTCACGGCCACGGTCGGAATGGACGGCGCTAGCCTGAGAGCGCTCGCCAGCCTTGCGCCGCGGGGCCTCGTGGTCGCCGCGACGGGTGCTGGAAACACCCATCCTGACCTGCTGGCCGCCGGGCGCGAGCATATCGGTGCCGGGATCCCACTGGCGCTCACGTCTCGATGCGTGGCGGGCGGCGTGTCGGCGGCCTACGGCTTTCCTGGCGGCGGAGCGGCGTGGCTGGCGGCCGGCGCCATGGACTGCGGAGCGCTCAGCGGTACGAAGGCGCGGGTGGCACTAGCGCTGGGGCTGGGTGCTGGCCTGGATGACGCGGGCCTCCGGAGGCTTCTTGCCGGCCCACAGGACCATCCATGAAAGCGGACCTCCTGATCCTCGGTCGTGTTGCCACGCTGGGGGGCCACAGCGGGTTCGGCTGGGTGGATGCCATCGCTATCGATGAGGGGCGGATCGTGGCAGCGGGGACGCGCGCGGAGATCGAGGAGCTGGCCGGACCCGGAACCCGACGGTGGCAGCTCGGAGCGGGCCAGGTCGTCGTGCCCGGACTGACCGACTCTCACTTGCACCTGGCCACAGCCGCGATCGCCGCGCAGGAGCTGGACCTGGGCGCCGCTTCCGGCCGCGCGGGCACCTTCGCTGCCATGAGAACGGCGCACGAGCAGCTCGCCGCGGCGGGCGATGCCGATGGTTGGCTGCTGGGGCATGGCTGGTCGCTGGATCGTCTGGGAGAGTGGCCCACGGCGGCGGATCTGGACCGGCTTGCGCCCGGCCGGCCCGTCGCTCTCTGGTCCCACGATCATCACGGTCGCTGGGTCAGCAGCGTCGCGCTACAGCTGGCGGGGATCGACGAGGGCACGCCCGACCCGCAGGGCGGCATGATCCGCCGAGATGGGGACGGGCGCGCGACCGGGATCCTGCACGAGCATGCCGCGAAGCTGGTTTCGGGCGCCATACCCGAGCCGGACGCGGGGAGGCTATCGGCCGCGCTGGCGAGTTACGCCACGAAGCTCGCGCGGCTGGGTGTCGTGGCGGTCCACGACCCGGGTGAGCTGTCCGATGAC
>JBBSMF010000090.1:0-5747 GCA_038233295.1 Candidatus Limnocylindrales bacterium
CCGCTGGGCGCGAAGCCCTCCAGGAAGCGTGTGCTTGCCGCCAGGGAGTAATGGCCCAGCGGTCGGAGCTCGAAGCCGGTCACGATGCGTGGTCGAGGGCGAGGTACCAGATCGTGATGAGCGCGCGCTATCCCTGCGGACCAGCCGCCTGGGAACCGCGTTTTGACTTGTTGCCACGGCCCCGCGTGCGCTCCGGCGTCATCAGGCCGATGTAGAAGCCGTGCGGTGAGCGCTTGACGGCGATCTCGACTTCTGCTGCCTTGGCCGCTCGGATGATCTGCTGGCGCACCGTGACCGGCTTCTCAGCGCCGGTCAGAAGGACCTCATAGACATCGCGTTCGTTCTTCATCGCCTTGATCCTGGCGATGAGCTCGAGCTGTTGCGGACTCGGCTGACGCCCGGCGGCCTTAGGTTGCCGGTCGAACACCGCGGCGCTGACCTTGTTGATGATGGGCACGGTCCATGCTCCTGTGGCGGAAGCGAGTCGTGGGCATGTTAGCCGACGGCGATTCGCCGGTCACGAGTGATCGCGGCGGAAGACTCAGTCGGTCGTGATCGGCTTGCCGACAGTCTCTTTCCAGCGGCCATCGTCCACGAATCGCAGGAGCGCCTCGTCCACGGGCCCGAGGCGCTTGTCGCGCGCGTAGACGAGGTGCCAGTGACGGCGCAACGGGAAGCCTTCCACCGGGATCTCCGCCAGGTGGCCGATCTGGAGCTCCAGGGCTGTGGCGTAGCGCGAGAGGATGGAAACGCCCAGATCCTGAGCGACCGCGCGCTTGATGGCGCCATTGCTGGCGAGCTCCATGACCGGTCGGATCGATAGTCCCGCCGCGCGGAGTGCCTCCTCCGCCGTCTCGCGCGTGCCCGAGCCCGGTTCTCGAACGATGAACGGCTCCGCAGCCAGCTCGGCCAGCGTCACGTGCTGGCGGCCAGCCAGCGCGTGGCCCACAGCGGTTACGGCGATCAACTCGTTGGCCAGGAACGGTCGGACCAGGAGGGCGATGGACGGATCCACCCAGCGTCGCCCGCGGACCACGAAGTCGACCTCGCCGGCGACCAGGCGCCGGTAGACGCCCTGCCTCAGCCGTCCTCGGTGAAGCCCGCGCAGGTCGTCAAGGGCTGACCCGGCGGCTTCGAACTCGGCCCAGGATGCGCTTCGCGTGCTCGTACAGCAGATCTCCGGCCTGGGTCGACCGAACGCGGCGCCCGATGACCTCCACGACCGGTGTGCCGATAGCTTCGGTCAGCGCCTTGAGCTGGGACCCAGGGAACGTTCTCGTTCCTGCCCGACCTGACCGACGACCAGATCCGCGCCCAGGTGGAGTATTGCCTGGCCGAGGGCTGGGCCCTGTCGATCGAGCACACCGACGACCCGCACCCGCGCAACACGTACTGGGAGATGTTCGGCACGCCGATGTTCGATCTGCGCGATGCGGCCGGCGTGATGGCCGAGCTCGAGAGCGCCCGCGCCACCTTCCGCGGCCACTACATCAAGCTCAACGCCTTCGATGACACGCGAGGGGTGGAGTCCGTCCGGTTGTCTTTCATCGTCAACCGGCCCGCCCACGAACCCGGCTTCGACCTGATCCGCCAGGAGGCGGCCGGGCGCGCCATCCGGTACACCGTCCGCTCATACGCCGCGGAGCGACCCGAGGGCGAGCGCTACCCGTGACGGCCTCGACCACGCCGGGCCAAGAGGCGTCGGACCTCGAGGCGGCATCCGACCGATCGAAAGTGGATGAGCTGCTGGCTACCCTGGATGCGGAGCTGGTGGGTCTTGCTCCGGTGAAGACGCGGATCCGAGAGATCGCCGCGCTTCTGCTGGTCGAGAAGCTTCGCGCGGAGGTCGGTCTGACGGGCGGGTCGCCGTCCCTGCACATGAGCTTCATGGGCAACCCCGGCACAGGCAAGACGACCGTCGCGCTGCGCATGGCGGAGATCCTCCACGGCCTCGGCTACGTGCGCAAGGGTCACCTCGTGGCCGTCACCCGCGACGACCTGGTGGGCCAGTTCATCGGTCATACGGCGCCCAAGACGAAGGACGTCCTCAAGCGGGCCATGGGCGGCGTCCTCTTCATCGACGAGGCCTACTACCTCTACCGGCCGGAGAACGAGCGCGACTACGGCCAAGAGGCCATCGAGATCATGCTCCAGGTCATGGAGGACCCCCTGGCAGGATGTCCCGCCCGACGCCGATCTCCTGTTCTACGAGGGTCTCCACGCCGCCATCACGACCGATGCGGTGGACGTGGCCCGCTATCCAGACCTGCTCATCGGAGTCGTGCCGGTCATCAACCTGGAGTGGATCCAGAAGATCCACCGCGACAAGTCCACCAGGGGCTACTCCACCGAAGCCGTGACCGACACGATCCTGCGGCGGATGCCCGACTTCGTGAACTACATCTGCCCGCAGTTCACCCGGACTCACATCAACTTCCAGCGCGTCCCCGTCGTCGACACGTCGAACCCATTCATCGCGCGCTTCATCCCTACCCTCGACGATAGCTTCCTCGTGATCCGGTTCCGTGACCCGCGCGACATCGACTTCCCCTATTTGCTCTCGATGATCAGCGACTCATTCATGTCCCGTTCGAACACGCTCGTCTGCCCCGGCGGCAAGATGGATCTCGCCATGCAGCTCATCTTCACGCCGCTGATCTGGCGCCTCATCGAGCAGCAGCGCCACGCGCTCGGACGCACGTGATAGGGCGACTCGGGACGGCCTAGCGGGGTCGTTCGCAGAACCGCCCAGGCCCGAGAGTACACTGCCACTTGACCAGCAGGGACGGAAACCAGGAGGCGTGTGCGTGGAGGTTGCGGAGCTCCGGCTGCGAACCGACGTCCCGGTCATCTCGGCTGATCACCGTGGGTACATCACGTGGATCAATGATCGGTTCAGCGAAGCGTACGGCTGGACGGAGGCCGATCTTGTGGGACGGCCGCTGCCAACGATCATCCCCAGGCGGTTTCACGATGCCCATCATTCCGGCTTTGCCCGTTTCCTCACCACGGAGACCCCGGTCATCCTGGGGCAGTCACTCGAGTTGGTCATCGTGACCAAGGATGGACGCGAGCTCGTCGCCGAGCATTTCATCGTAGGCAGCCTTGCCGGCGGTCGATGGGAGTTCGCGGCGATGATCGATCCGGTGGGCTGAGTCGCCGATGGAAGATGAGCCGCGGGACGCACCGGGTCCCCTGATCGATCAGCTGCGAGCCGCGATGGGCCGCATGGAGGTCGCGCTCGGCGAGGTCCTGGAGGGGATCGTCTGGACCGATACCGAAGGGCGTGTCGAATGGTGCAACGCGGCCTTCGAGCGCTTGCTGGGACGCTCCCGGATCACCATCCTCGGCGGCCGCTTCGCAGAACTGTTGCCGCTCGAGGAGGTGGCCGGTCCGGCGCCTGCCACGCGTCGCCAGCCGCCGCCAGGGACCCTGGTCACGGCGAGCCATGTTCGGACCTTCCGCTGGAGCAGACCTTCCGGCGAGCTGTTCCTGGAGATCTCGTCGTCACGCCTGGATCGCTCCCCCGGTGGGCCGCGCACGTTCTACACGATCCGCGATGTGACGCAGCGCCAGACCCTCATCGAGGAATTGCGGCATCGTGCGCTGTTCGACCCAGTCACCGGTCTCGCCAACCGCTTGCTCTTCGCCGACCGGATCGAGCACGCCATCGCGCGGATGCGTCGCCACCAGCTACCGATCGCGGTGCTGTTCCTGGACGTCGACGGATTCAAGGAGATCAACGACAGCCTGGGACACGCGGCTGGCGACCAGAGCCTGCGCGCCATCGGGGAACGCCTCGGCAGCGTCCTGCGACCCTCGGACACGCTCGCGCGCATCGCGGGCGACGAGTTCGCCATCCTCCTCGAGGATCTTTCGGGTCCTGATGCGGCGGAGGATGTCGCACGCCGGATCGGGAACGCGTTCCGGCGGCCGGTGTCGGTGGCCGGACGTCCTGTGGCGGTGACGCTCAGCGTCGGGCTCGATGTAGCCCTCGATGCGTCGGGCTCACCCGAAGGCTTGATCGGGAACGCCGACTTCGCGATGTATGCGGCCAAACGCTCCGGCCGGGGGCAGTGGCGACGCTACATGGCCTCGGATAGGGAAGCGGCCCATCGCCGGACGACCCTCATCTCGGAGCTTCGAGGTGCTACGCGACGCGGCGAGCTGGTCGTCCACTACCAGCCCATCGTGCGACTCGATACGGGTCAGGTCGAATCGATCGAGGCGCTCGTTCGGTGGCAGCATCCGGCACGTGGTCTCCTGATGCCCAGCGACTTCATCGGTATCGCAGAGCAGTCGGGGCTCATCGTCCAGGTCGGTGGCTGGGTCCTGGAGGTAGCGTGTCGAGACCTTGCGAAGTGGCAGAAGGCCGAGCCGGGACTGAGCGTCTCGGTCAACCTCTCACCCCGCCAGCTACAGCACCGCGGCGTGGTGGCGCAGGTCCGACGGACCCTCGAGCGGAGCGGTATCGAGCCGAGCAGGCTGATCCTCGAGGTGACCGAATCCTTCCTGCTGACCGATGAGGAGCGCGCGCTCGCCCGGCTGCGACGCCTGAAGTCGCTGGGCATCCGCATCGCGTTCGATGACTTCGGGACCGGCTACTCCTCGCTCAGTCACCTGCAGCGCATGCCGGTCGATATCGTCAAGGTCGATCGGCAGTTCGTCGACGCCATCGACACGGCCGAGGGCCGGCGGTTCCTGAGCAGCATCGTCGAGCTCGGTCGTAGCGTAGGTGTGAGCCTCGTGGCGGAGGGTATCGAACGCCTCGACCAGATCCCCACGCTGGTCGACGCATCGGTCCTCAGCGGGCAGGGGTATCTGCTCGCCCGCCCCTTGCCCGCGGCGGCCATCGCACCGCTCCTGCGCGGGGGACTCCGACTGGCTTCTGTCGGTCGCAGCTAGACCCAGGCCTGACGGACGTCATCCGGTTCGCGCCACTACCCGGGCGCGGCGTTGCGTCGCGTCGGTCGGATCCCGCGGGCCATCTACACCCCATGACAGGATCTTCTGAGGCGTTATCCGCAGGCACTCCGGCGGGAAGTCCGGGTGGATCATCCGGCCGCCCTCGTTCGAGGCGCGAGCCTCGCCTCGGACCTCGATCCCACGCGGCTGCCACGGCGGCGGCACGTCGTCTACCACGAAGGCCACCACCCTTCGCTCGACGGCGTCGCGGTACTTTCGGGTCTGGCGCAGGATCGGTCCGCCGATGACGATGGTGCCGTCCGTCTCGTCGTAGTGGAAGCCGACCGGCACGACGTGCAGCTCCCCGTCAGCAGCTAGCGTGGCCAGACGACCGAGCTTCTGGCTGCGCAGGTACTCGACCTCCTTGCCGGTGAACACGCTCATCTGATCGCGAACCTCTCTTCCTCTACCTGGGACTCTCCGGTGGGCGCCGCCGGTTCGGGCGCTCTCAGCTGGATCCGTGTGCCGACCGAGCTCGGGATGAAGGCGTCGGGGAAGCGCGCCGCCAACCGGTGCGTCGCCCGCCAACCGGTGCAGTGGCAGGGCACCAGCACGTCCGGCGCCAAGAGGGCCAGCTCGTCGCAGGTCGCCGAGATGAGCGCCTCGTACAGCGGTCCATTGAGATGGAACCCGCCCATGACGGCGTAGATCCGGTCGACGCCGGTGAGTCGCTGCGCGTAACGAAGCGTGTTGATGATGCCCGCATGTCCGCAGCCCGTCATGACCACCAGGCCTCGGCCGCGCACGTTGACGATGATGGCCTGGTCATCCAGCACCAGCGG
>JBBSMF010000091.1:0-5719 GCA_038233295.1 Candidatus Limnocylindrales bacterium
GCCCAGCTGCTCCGCGCGGCGCAGCGCGCGGTCGTGGAGCCGCACCGTGGGCTGTCCGGTGGGCAGACGCACGATCTCGATCTCGCGCCAGCCGACGCCGCGCACACCCAGACCCAGCACCTTGCTCACGGCCTCCTTGGCCGCCCATCGTCCGGCCAATGTCTCCGGGCGGGCGCGGACGTAGCGATACTCATCATCGGTCAGGATGCGCCGCTGGAACCGCTCGCCGAAGCGCTGCAGCACCGAGGCGATGCGTTCGACCTTGATGATGTCGATGCCCAGCTCGGTCGTTCCTTCAGGCGCCGGGATGCCCGCGGCCACGGGCGGCTACTCGACCGTGACGGACTTCGCGAGGTTGCGCGGCTGATCGACGTCCGTGCCGCGCACCACCGCCATGTGATAGGCGAAGAGCTGCAAGGGGATCGCCGCCAGCACCGGGCTTAGCGCCTCCAGCGTGTCCGGCACCCACAGGATGTCGTCGGCCAGGGATAGCATCGCGTCATCCCCCTGGGTGGCTACGGCCAGCACCTTGGCGTCCCGGGCACGACCCTCCATCACGTTGCTGATGAGCTTCTCCTGGAGCACCGAGCGCGTGGCGATGGCCACCAGCGGCACTTCCGCGTCGAGCAGCGAGATGGGACCGTGCTTCAGCTCGCCCGCGGCGTAGCCCTCGGCGTGCACATAGGAGACCTCCTTGAGCTTGAGCGCTCCCTCCAGCGCCACGGGATAGGTGACACCCCGACCCACGAACATGAACCCACGCGAGTTCACGTAGCGCCGCGCCAGCTCCCGCGCATCCGTGCCCATGGCCAGTGCCTGCTCGGCTTTGTCGGGCAGCTCACGCAGCGCCCGGACCAGCTCCCGCTCCCTCTCGGGATCGAGCAGGCCGCGCGCCTTGGCCACGGCCGCGGCCAGGATGATGAGCGTCGTGACCTGCGTGGCGAAGGTCTTGGTAGCGACCACCGCTATCTCCGGCCCGGCCTGCAGGAACATCACCGCGTCCGCCTCACGGGTGATGGCCGATCCGACGGTATTGGTCACGGCGATCAGGGTGCAGCCCGCCTGGCGTGCGAGTCGCGCCGGGGCGATGGTGTCGGCGGTCTCGCCGGACTGCGTGACGGCCACGACCAGCGTCCTGTCGTCAAGCGGCGGCGGGCTGTAGCGGAACTCCGAGCCGATGTTCCAGCGCGCCGGCAGGTCCGTCCACTCCTGGAAGACATAGGCGGCCACGGCGGCGGCATAGTTGGCGCTGCCGCAGGCCACGAACTCCACGCGCTCTGCCCGGCGGATGGCGGCCATCACCGGCAGCAGCTCGTCGGCGCGGATCTCGTCGCCCTGCACGCGTCCCGTGACCGAGGCCCGGATGGCGCCTGGTTGCTCGTGCATCTCCTTGAGCATGAAGTGTTCGTAGCCGCCCTTCTCGGCTGCCTCCAGCGTCCAATCGATCTCGCTCGCCAGTCGCTCGCGCGGCGTGCCATCCAGGCCCGTGATGCTGACCGACGTGGCGTCAAGGTCAGCCACGTCCCCTTCCTCGAGGAAGATGACCCGTCTGGTGTGGGCAAGAACGGCCGCGACATCCGAAGCGAGGAAGTTCTCCCCCTCCCCGACACCAACGATGAGCGGCACGTTCATGCGCGCGCCGATGAGCCGGCCCGGCTCCCCCTTGTGCAGTACCGCCACGGCATAGGCGCCGTGAGCCTGGCGCAGGGCCGCGCGAACGGCCTCGGCGATATCGCCCTGGTAGGCCTCCTCCACCATGTGGGCGAGCGCTTCCGTGTCCGTATCTGATTCCAGACGGTGGCCACGGGCCGCCAGGCCCTGGCGAAGCTCCTGGAAGTTCTCGATGATGCCGTTGTGGATGACCGTGATCTCGCGAGTGCAGTCCATGTGGGGATGCGCGTTGAGATCGTTGGGCCGGCCGTGCGTCGCCCAGCGCGTGTGGGCCAGCCCGACCGCGGCCGACGGCGTGGCATCCAGCAGAGCCGTGCGCAGGTTGGCCAGCTTGCCGGCTCGCTTCTCGACGAACATCTCACCGGCTGGCGTCACCAGGGCGATGCCCGCCGAGTCGTAGCCGCGATACTCCAGGCGCGCCAGGCCCTCCAGCAGGATGGGCGCTGCCTCGCGCGGTCCGATATAGCCGACGATCCCGCACATCCGCCGTCCTGCCTCCCTCCACAGCCGCACCGGTCGGGCGCAGCGGCCTAGTTTAGTCGCTCACTGGCCAGGCTCCCGAGGGCATCGACCAACGCCGTGATGCGCGCCTCGTCGTCGCCCTCGATCATGATCCGCAGGGCCGACTCGGTGCCAGACGGCCGCACGATGACCCGGCCGCGACCGTCCAGCTCCGCCTCGGCCGCGCGCACCGCCTCGGAGAGGGCTCGATCAGCCTCCCAGCCCTCCTTGTGACGAACGGCGATGGCGCGTTGTTGTTGAGGGAACAGCGGGACCTGCGCCGCCAGCTGCGAGAGCGGCAGGCCCCTGCGCGACAGGATGGAGAGCACCTCCAGGGCCGTGACGATGCCGTCTCCGCTACGCGTGTGCTCCATCACGATGACGTGCCCGCTCTTCTCCCCGCCGAGCCCGGCGCCGGACACCACCATCGCGTCGTGGATGTGCTTGTCCCCCACGGGTGTCCGAACGACGCGGCCGCCGGCCCGTTCGATGGCCGCGACCAGACCACCGTTGGAGAGGACGCTGACCACGACCGTGTCCTCGGCCAGGGCGCCTCGCGCCAACCGGTCCAGGGCGATGATGCCGATGAGCTGGTCGCCGTCCACGACCGCGCCGTTCTCATCGATGGCCACGCAGCGATCGGCATCGCCGTCCAGGCAGAAGCCCACGTCGGCGCCGTCGTCACGTACCAGCGCGGCCAGAGCGGCCGGCGCGGTCGCTCCGCAGTCACGGTTGATGTTCGTGCCGTCCGGCTGGTCGAAGTGGACCTCGACCGCGGCGCCGGTGGCCGCCAGGATCCGAGGCGCCACGGTGCCGCCGGACCCGTTGGCGCAGTCCAGAGCGACCCGCAGGTCGCTTCGGACGGCGCGCGCGAGCTCCAGCCGATCGGCGATGTACGTGTCCAGCAGGTGATGCCCGTCGATGGCCAGGCCGATGCCCGCATTCGACGGGCTGGCCAGCTCCTCGGCGCGCCAGATGAGAGCCTCCAGCTCGTCCTCGTCCCCATCGTCGAGCTTGAGACCGTGACCATCCAGCACCTTGAGGCCGTTGTCATCGGCCGGGTTGTGCGAGGCGGAGACCATTATCCCGGCGCCGAATGCTCCCCTGCCCGCGACCAGCGCCAGTGCCGGCGTGGGACAGACACCCAGGCGGTGAACATCGACGCCGGCGGAGGTGCCGCCGGCCACGATGGCCGCGACGAGCATGTCCCCGGAACGGCGCGTGTCCTGACCGACGATCATGGATCCGTGCCCGTCCAGGAGCTGCACTGCGGCGGCCCGGCCGAGTGCGTAGGCCAGCGTCGGCCGCAGATCCACGTTGGCCACGCCGCGGATGCCGTCGGTGCCGAAGAGGCGCGGCATCAGGGCGCGCTGATGGGGCCGAACGGTGACGGCCCCGGAGAGGGACTGGCCACCGGCGCCGGCGCGGGAGACACCACCAGCGGCGCCGCCTGGCTGATCGACACCACCACCGTGCTCGGCTCCACGATCTCCAGCTCCGTGCCCGGCGGCGGCTCCAGGCTGACCGCCAGCTCGTGCCGGCCGGGTCCGAGCCCGGCCACGGAGGCGACACCCAGCACCGATCCCGCGTCCAGCGCCGCAAGCACGGGCAACGCGCCCGAAAGCGTGACCAGCACCGACGACGCCGACAGTGAGTAAGCCAGATCCGCTTCGGTGGAGGCCAGCGTCAGGCCGGCCTGGAATGTGCGCGCGCCGGCGGCGGGCACGATCTCCAGGGTCACGATTACCGTGTCCGTCCCGCTGACGTTGACCTGCGCCGGCAGGTCGAGCGCCGCGTCGACCTCGATGATGCCGGTCCGGCCGGTGATGTCGATGGGCTCCGTCTGGATCAGGCCGAGCGTGGCCACGTCCGTCTTCGCACCACTCACGGTCACCGAGATGGGATCGACGTCGATATCCTCCAGCACGTAGCCCGCCGCGACCTTGCCCTCGATACGCGGCCTCACGGGGAGTGTCGCAGTCTCGATGCTGGGCGCGACGGTGATCCGTACGCGGACGCGCTCCGGGTCGACCTCCACGCCCGCGACGATGGCGCCCGAGGCGTCCAATGGCTCGACCTCCGCTTCCTCGTTCACGTTGATCGCGCTGCCGTCGATGTTCACACGCGCCACGACAGAAGTGACGCTCTGCAGCCGCGAAGCTCCCCCGCGCAGGGTCACCTTCGGGGGTTCGACCTGCGGGGGCCCGACGTCAAGCCGGTCGGGGATGATGCCTTCGTCGACCGAGACGCGCATCTCACGGGTGTCCAGCGGCTCCACCAGGATCTCCACGGACTCGGGCTCGTAGTCGACGATGGACACGCTGGGGTCGAGCGCTTGCACCTGTACCGGCACACGGACCGACGCGCTGCCAGCCTGCGGCCTGATGCCGGACAGGTCGACGAAGGCGACGAACGACCCGTTCGTCAACCGCCCTGCCACGTCGAGCGGAGCCCGGTAACGGATGTCACTGGCCTGCACCGGGACCGTTCCGACCGCCGCATCCTGAGGGGGATCGACCACGTCGATGGGCACCTGTCCCCGCCAGGTGAGAGTGCTCTCGGAGAGCACAAGGCCCCCGTACAGGATGGTGGCCAGCGCCACCGCGCCGAGCTTCAGCGGCCAGTTGCGCAGGAAGAAGTCGAGCAGACGCCTCACTCGACCCGACTCGCCGGTCCACCGGCCACGGATGGCGCTCCCGGTGGACGCGGGGGCCCGCCCGGCCCACCTGCCTTGGACACGCTGGAGCCGGCGGCCCCTTCTCCCGCGATGCGCGCCGCGGCAGCGCGTCGCGATCGGAGGCGACGAAGGCGTGAGCCGCGGTCCCACGAGGCGCGACCGACCGCGCGATGGACCGCCGTGCGGCCCACGCCGTCACTGGAGCGGAGCAGCGAGCTGAGCGCGTTGCGCAGTCGCTCCTCATCAAGGTTGCGCCGTATCCGACCACGCTCCACCAGGCTGACCGAACCGGACTCCTCGCTCACCACGATGGCCAGCGCGTCGGTCTGCTCAGTGATACCGATGGCGGCCCGGTGCCGTGTCCCGAAGCGCTCGCGGTGGACGGAGGTCTCGGAGAGTGGCAGGACCACTCCCGCCGCCACGATCCGGTCGCCGCGCACGATCACCGCGCCATCATGCAGGGCAGCGTGAGGCGTGAAGATGGAGTGGAGCAGCTCGGGGGACAGGTCCGCATGGACCATCACGCCTGCCTCGGCGGTGTCCTGCAGGCCGGTCTCGCGCTCCACGACGATGAGCGCGCCGATGCGTCTGGCCGCCAGCGTGGTCGCCGTTCGAGCGAGCACCGCGGGCACACGCTGGGAGTCGCCCTGGTTGCCTGTGCCGAAGACCCAACCCATGGAGCCGACGCGACCGATCCGCTCGAGCGCACGGCGCAGCTCAGGCTGGAAGACGACCACCAGGGCCACCAAGCCCACCACTGCGCCGGCCTGGAGGATCCCGGAGAGCAGTCGCAACTCGAAGGTCTGGGCAGCGCCGTACACGACCAGCAGCAGGATGGCTCCGACGACCAGCCGCACAGCGCGCGTACCC
>JBBSMF010000092.1:0-5717 GCA_038233295.1 Candidatus Limnocylindrales bacterium
CGCGACCGGCGACCAGTTCTGGAGCCAGGACAGTCCGGGCATCAGCGACCAGGCCGAGTCCGGTGACCACTTCGGCTGGTCGCTTTCGACCGGCTGGTCCTCCTCGGGCGATCCTGGCGAATCTCGACCCGACTACTGGCCTAACGGTTCCGGCCCGGCGACTTATCCCGATGACCTGCTCGACCCATGGTTCTTCTGACCGACGGACTCACGCGCCTCAGTCGTCAGGCCGCTGGGTAGCCATGCTCCTGGAGCGCCTTTCCACAAAGCAGCGCGGTCCAGCGAGCGAGGAGGGGATGCAGCTCGCTGCGCCAACGCTGAGCGACCTCCGGCCGGATGCCCCGACTGCCACGCGGCAGGAAGCTTGATGACACCACCGGACGGTCCAGCATGGCCTCCGTGTACGGCACAGCAACGAACGCGCAGACGCGCGGGATGATGGTCTTTGGATCGGTGACGAGGTCCTCCAGGCGACAGGCCAGGTAGCCATCGGGATAACGGCTCCGGTATTCGCGATCGAGGGCTGCCGCCGCCCGCCAGCGTGCCGCCACATCGAACGCCCACCAGAAGCCAAGGAGCAGGTCGAGAGAGTCAGTCCGGGGCAGGCGGAGCCGACCTGCCCCCACGAAGCCCTTCCCGATGGCGGAGGCAAAGACCGCACGCGGGTCGCGCAGCATGTGGATGACCCGCGCATCGGGGAACCATTCCAACAGGGTCGGTATGGCGAAGAGATTGCTGGGCGTCTTGTCACCGCCGATATCCCGGCCCCGAGCGTGGATATCCAAGGCGAGGTCGAGCAGGTCCCGGGAGCGGCGCGGCGTGGTCAGGAAGCGCCGCAGGAGCTCCTCCGGCTCCACGTATCGCGCGAGCCCGTGCCAGTAGTCGGCTCGGCCGCCCGAGCGGCCACCGGAGCCGACCAGCCGCCCCACCATCTCCCGTGCCTCCTCGGCGCTGAGCGGCCGGTCGTCGCTCGGGAAGAGGGAGGCCACGCCACGTCGCCGCAACCCGCCGAAGCGCGGTGCCCCGCCCAGGAAGAGTGACTCCGGCCCGATGCGCACCTCCGGGGACGTGTTGAGGACGCTCTGCATGAGATGGGTGCCGGTCCTTGCCAGGCCGACCACGAAGATGTGGCTCGCCCTTGGGAGCGGGCCACGGGCCTCGATCGCCTCCGCCTCGACCACCTGACCCTCCGCCTCCGTCAACGCCGGGCGGCCATCTTAGCCCGCGGGCACGGAATCGAAACGGCCCCGCCGAAGCGGGGCCGTTTGCACTGTCCCGGCTAAGCCGATGGGCCGAGACCCATCAGTCCTGCCACGCCACAAGGGCATCTATCACGCCGGCTGCACCGGCTACCCTAACCCGACCTACCCATGACCTTGTGCCTGGGGCAGTCGTGCTGACAAGCAGCACACGACGCAGTCTACCGGAACCGATACCCCGGGCTCAAGGGGTTATGCAGCTTGCCCCATTAATATTCCGTAACGTTCCGGCCTCAGTCGTTGCATGGACCTGTCGTGGTCAGGGGCGCGAAACGGTGACCGAGTCCATGGCCACCGGCTCCAGCGCCTGATTGCCGGTCTCGGCACCCGAGTTCGGCGTGGCGGCGATTGCGTCCGCGACGTCCATGCCCTCTGTGACCTCGCCGAAGATGGTGTAGGTGCGGGCCGACTCGAGGGCCCCTTCCGCCTCATCGTCCAGGACGATGAAGAACTGGGAGCCCTGTGAGTCCGGCTGTGCGGTCCGCGCCATGGCCACGATGCCACGCCCGTAGCGACCGACCACCGGCTCGTCCGGGATGGTATAGCCCGGGCCGCCGGTGCCGGTGCCTGTCGGGTCGCCGCCCTGGATGACGAAGCCCGGTACCAGTCGATGGAAGATGACGTCGTCGTAGTACCCCGCCTCAGCCAGGTTGATGAAGTTCGTCGTGGCCACGGGGGCCGAATCCGTGTAGAGCTGGATGACGATGTCGCCCAACGCCGTCGAGATCGTGGCCGTTGTCCCATCGCTGGCCGGCTCGGCGGGCGGCTGGGCAAGTGGCGTCGCCTCAGGCGGAGCCAGCGCACCACCGGACGGCTGCCCGCTCGGCGCCGCGTAGGAAGGAGCCGTGGTGGGATTCGCGCCGAACCCCGCGGAGCAGGCCGTCGCCGTAAGGCAGACAGCCAATGCCAGGACGGGAAGCGGACTGCGAACGGTTCGGATCATGAGGACCTCGGAACTTCGATCTCGGTCAGGCGGCCGCGTCAAGGGCGGTGTGAAGGTCGATGGCGCCGGTGAAGAGGGCTTCGCCCAGGATCACGCCGTGAACGCCGGTATCCCGCAATCGGGACAGCACGGCCGGCTGGGTGACGCCGCCAGCGACGAGCACCTCACCGTCAACGGTACGGCAGAGCCGCTCAAGCTGCTCCAGATCCGGGGTCGCACCGCCGTGCGACAGAACGAAGCGACGTACTCCGGCGGATGCGAGCTCGCTCACCAGCTCCTCCAGGGTGGGCGGCAGGAAGCGCTTCCAGGGGTACTCGGCGAGACGCTCCGGTCGCGCGTCCAGGCCGACCGCCAGCCAGTCGCCCGCGGCGCGGACACAGGCCGCCAGCAGCTCGCTCGACTCGGCGGCGATCCAGAGCGGGATGACGACGCGAGTCGCGCCGGCCGCGAAAGCCAGCTCGATCTGCTCCGGCCCATCCACGCCGCCCGCCAGCTGAAGGGGTGTGGCCACTGCGCGCGCGACAGCCTGGATCGCCTCCATATTGGCCGGCCGGCCCTGCCGAGCGCCGTCGAGGTCCACCAGGTGGATGAGTGGTGCACCGGCCTCCACGAAGTGCCGGCAGATCCGGTCGGGTCGATCGGTCGGCGTGCCGGTCCCGGTGGAGGCGCCAGGCCAGAAGACCAGTCGCGAGCGACCGGCCTGGAGATCGAGGCTGGGAATCACCTGCACCGGATCAGGCGGCCCCTCCGGGCAGGGCCGGACCGCCGCCCTCGCCGGCCAGCAGCCGTCGGTGGAAGCTGATGGGCAAGCTGCCCGAGTAGAGCAGCGCATCGTGGAAACGGCCCAGTGAGAAATCCGCTCCCAGCCGGCGCTTCTCGTCGTCGCGCAGCCGCAGCAACAGGACCTTGCCCAGAAGGTAGCTGAGCTGGTAGGTGGGCGTGTAGGTGTAGCGGTGGACCTCCGCCGTCGCATTGGGGCGCTCGAAACCGGTGTGCTCGACCAGGAAGTCGATGGCCTCATCGACGCCGATCTCTCCGCGGTGGAGCCGGATATCCAGGATGATCCGGCAGGCCCGCCAGATCGCATCGGTGTACATGATCACGCGATGCTGCGGCGTGGCGTCGAAGCCCTGCTCGCGCATCATCTGCTCGCAGTACATGCCCCAGCCCTCGACGAACTCGGGGGCATCCACCATCAGCCTCGCCAAGCTGGGGTGCCGTGTGGCCGCTGAGAGCTGGTGATGATGACCCGGATAGGCCTCGTGGATGCTGGTGTTGCTGATGGATGCGCGATTGTGCTCGCGCATCGCACCAGGGTCGTCGTCGACCGACGGGGTGACGATGTAGAGACCACGGGGGTCGGCGTCGAACTTGGCTGGGGGAAAGTAGGCCGCGAAGGGCATCACGCGGCGCAGGTACTCCGGCGTGGCGATGACCGACAGCGTCTCCCCCGCCGGAAGCGTCCCAAGGCCGTGCTCCGCCACGAAGTCTCGGGCCCGGAACATGACCTCCTGGTACGACTCCAGGGCCTCCTCGAAGGTGGCCGGGTGATCGCTCTTGATGCGATCCAGGACCTCTGCTTCTGAAGCGTCGGGGTCCACCTCTCGGGCGGCCGCGCGGCGACCCTCATGGTTGAGCACGAGTTGCTCCTGCCCGATCTCCAGGATCTCGTCGGTGGTGAGCCCGTCGAAGGCGCGCAGAGAGATCAGCTCGTCGTAGGCCTCTGAGCCCAGCGCGAAGTCGTCGACCGACCGATCCAGCAGCTCCCGGAGCCAGCCGGAGTACCCCTCCAATGCCTTTTTGGCACCGTCCGCCGCCGCCTCCAGGCGTCGCTGCTCCGCCGAGTCCTCGCCGAGCTCAGCGCGGCCCGTACTAACGATCTCATCGAAGAGCGAGGGCAGCGAACCGGCGGCGTCCAGCTCCATCTCGTTCCAGAGGCGGACGGGGCGATCCCCCAGCCGGCTCTTGGACTCCTCGAGCGCGGCGGGTGCGGCCTCCAACCGGCTGGCCATCGAGCGCAGCCGCTCGGCGAGGGGCGCGAACTCGCGTGCGAAGAGCAGGAAGAGCCCATCGCCCACCTCGTCCGTGGCGCTGGCGCGGCGCTCCCAGAGGCGTTGGGTCTCGACGTCGAAGATGGCGCGTCGCACGGAGAGCAGCGAGAGCTCCCGCTCGAACGAGCCCGTCGCGGACATCTCGGAGTCCTCGACGGCCTCCACATCAGCCAGGAACCTGCGCTCCGCCTCGAGCTCGTGCATCACGGCGTCCCGCGACAGATCCGCCAGGCGGCCGTCTTCCGCGTGGAGGCCCAGGAACGTTCCGAAGTTGGGGAACGCGCGCAGTTGCCGCTCGAACCGATCGCGGACCAGCTGCTCATGGCGGCGGTCGGCCTCCGATCCATCGGCGGACAGGGGCGGCAGGATGGCGGACAGGTCGGACACGACTGCGGACTCCTTGGCTTGGGACGGCGTCAGACGCCGGCGGGGACCCCCTGATCGACCCCGGCCGATGAGAGTGTGCGCCGGGCGGAGCGCAGGACGCGCTCGATGTCGGCGGCCTCGATCCCGTAGTGGGTCACGGCTCGCACCGTTCCGTGAGGGTACTCGACCATCAGGATGCCTTCGCGCGCCAGCGCACCCAGGAAGGCGGCCCGTGCCGCGGTGCCGGAGCGCGCCGCGGGGCCGGTGCCGGCTGCTCGGCCGACGCGGAAGATCACGAAGTTGGTGCGTACACGTGACGGGTCCAGGCCAGTGATGCCGGGCAGCTCCGCGAGGCCCTCGGCGAGCAGGCGTGCGTTGGCGTGATCCTCGGCCAGGCGCTCGATCATGCCCGCCGGGCCGTCACGCAGCGCGATGAGTCCCGGCGCCGCGAGGACGCCCACCTGCCGCATGCCACCGCCCAGCAACTTCCGGGCGCGACGTGCACGCCAGATGAAGTCACTGCCGCCCACGACCACGGAACCGACGGGGCAGGCGAGTCCCTTGGAGAGGCAGAAAGTGGCTGAATCGGCCGGGCCCAGCAGCTGCCCGACGGTGCTGCCCAGGGCCACCGCCGCATTGAAGATGCGCGCACCGTCTACGTGGAGCGGCACGCCCTGCTCGTGAGCTACGGCCGCGACCTCCGCCGTGTAGGCCGCGCTGAGTGGCTGACCCATCGAGTGGCCGTGCGTGTTCTCCAGGCAGACCAGCGCCGTGATCGGCTCATGCGGATCGCTCGGATCGCGGACGGAGTCGCGGATCGTCGCGGGATCCATGGTGCCGTCCTCGCGCGCCGGCACCGTCCGCGTCGACGCCCCGACGACCACCGCATGCCCGGCGGCCTCGTCGTGGACGATGTGCGACTCGGACTCGGTGATGATCTCACCGCCGCGCGGCACGTGCGCCATCTGGCTCACGAGGTTGCCCATGGTGCCGCTGGGCACGAACAGGGCTGCTTCCTTGCCGGTCAGCTCCGCGGCACGCTCCTCGAGCGCGATGACGGTCGGGTCGTCACCGAAGACGTCGTCGCCCAGCTCCGCC
>JBBSMF010000093.1:0-5716 GCA_038233295.1 Candidatus Limnocylindrales bacterium
CCCGTCGGGCGGCGCCCCGGTGACGAGCCCCTCCGGCCCGACCGCCTCCCCCTCCGGCTACGCCCAAGCGTCGGACCCGGTGGCCGCCGCTCCCGCCTGGGCCACCAGCGCGCTGACCGACGTGCGCACCGGCGCGTCGTTCACCATCGGCGAGCAAGGCGACCGCGTCGTCTTCGTCGAGCCGATGGCCGTCTGGTGCCCCAGTTGCCGTGCTCAACAGGAGACCGCTCGCGAGGCGCTGACGGGCCTGGACGCCTCGCGCGTGACCTGGATCGCCCTCGATGTTGACCCCAACGAGACCCCCGAGATGCTGGCGCGCTACGCCGACGAGAACGACTTCCCATTCGTCTATGCCACGGCCGGCACGGACCTTTCCCGTGCGCTGGCCGACGCGTTCGGTGCGCAGGTGTTGAGCCCGCCCTCCACGCCGGTCATCGTCATCGGCACGGACGGCACGGTGACCCTCACCGAGTTCGGTCACAAGAGCCAGGCGCGCATCCAGGAGCTCGCGCAGCAGCACGGCGCGTAGGCCGTGCCCGAGCTGGCGCTGCTCTTCACGGCTGGCCTCTTCAGCGCGGCCAGTCCCTGCCTGCTGCCGCTCTATCCCGGCTTCATCGCCTATCTCGCCTCGAACAGCGGCGGCATCGCCGGACGGCGCGCGGCAGGACTGCTGGGCCTGCTCGTGCTGGCCGGAGTGCTGACCACGATGGTCATCGTGGGCTTCGTCCTGCGGCTGCTCAGCCTGGCGACCGGACCCTTCCTGCTGCTGGTCATCCCCATCGTCTACCTTGCGGTCATCGGGCTGGGCGTCCTGTTGCTGCTCGGGAGGAATCCCTTCGAGAAGATGCCCAGCGCCCGCATCCCGCTGGTCAGGAATCCCTACGGCCAGGCCTTCGTCTACGGCGCCATGCTCGGGCCGGTCGCGCTGCCCTGCGCCGGCCCCTTTCTGTTCGCGCTGCTGGCCATCTCCACCGGTGCCGCCGACACGGTCGCCCAAGTCGGGCGATTCTTCGTCTTCGGGCTGGGCTTCGGGTTGCCCTTGGTCGGGCTCTCGCTGCTCGCCGCAGCCCGCGGCCAGGCACTCGTTCGATGGGTCCTGAACCGCCACGACACGCTTGAGCGCGTGGCCGGCGTGCTGCTCATCGCGGCCGGCATCTACGGCCTGGCGACGGAGTGGGACAACATCCGCTTCACGCTGGATCTCTAGGGACGCGGCTATTCGGGCGAGACCTGGATCGTCCCTTCTCGGGCCACGACCCACGAAGTCACGCTGGGGCCATCATGGTCCGACCTCACAGGTCCGCCCGCTGGCCGAGGCCGGCGCGACCTAATGGCTGGAGGGCATGTGGGACGCGATGGGCGAGCCCGATCGGCTCCGCCAGCGAATCGGGGCCGGACCGCCTCAGGCGGAGGGCGGCGGCTCGGTCGGCGTATCCGGCAGGTCAGCGTAGAGGTCCACGCCATTGCCATCCGGGTCGAGCAGGGTGGCATAGCGATGTCCCCAGGGCGCATCCCAAGGCTCGCGCTGGCTCTCATGACCGAGGCTTACCAGCTCGGCGTACTTGGCGTCCACCTCCGCCGGGCTGTGACACCGGAAAGCCAGCGAGATCCGCGAGCTTCCCGATGGCTCCGTCCAGTTCGGATCGGCCTCAAGCGCGGTCTCCACCGTGTCGAAGCCGACTCGCAGACCGCTCTCGAGCGTCGCCTCGGCGTGGACCTCGTCTTCAGCGCCCTCGGGGAACTCCAAACCCAACAGTCGATAGAAGTCGATGGCCTTGCCCATGTCGGCGGTGGTGATGCCGATGAAGTCGAGCCTAATCACGCCTTGCCTCCGATCCGCTTCAGCAGGTGGTCGGCCACGATCAGCCGGTGGATCTGGTTCGTGCCCTCGTAGATCTGGGCGCCCTTGGCGTCGCGCATCATCCGCTCCACGGGGAACTCGCGCGAGTAGCCGCTGCCACCGAACAGCTGCACGGTGTCCGTGGTCACGCTCATCGCCGCGTCCGAGGCGGTCCACTTGGCCATTGAAGAGGCCTCCGCGTAGGGCTCGCCGCGGTCCTTCATCTCAGCCGCCGTGCGGGTCAGGGCGCGAGCTGCGGCCACCTTCTGGCCCATCTCCGCGAGCATGAAGCGCAGGCCCTGCTGGTCCGACAGCGGCCCGCCGAACGCCCGCCGCTCCGTCAGATGGCGCGCCGCCGCCTCCAGCGCCGCCTGGGCCAGACCTACACACGCCGCGGCGATCGAGATGCGCCCCTCGCCCAGCGCCGAGAGCGCGATCCTGTAGCCCTCCCCCTCCTGGCCCAGGCGGTTCTCCGCGGGTACCTCCGCGCCCTCGAAGATCAGCTCCGACGCTGTGTCCGACCGGATGCCCAGCTTGCGCTCCTTGCGCCCGAAGGTGAAGCCCGGCGTACCCGCCTCGACCAGGAAGGCCGTGATGCCCTTGGCGCCCGCCGACGGGTCGACCGTGGCGAAGACCAGGTAGCGCTCGGCCTCGATGGCGTTGGTGATCCAGATCTTGGTGCCGGTGAGCCGGTAGGCCGTGGGCGTCTCAGGAGGGCCGACCCGCTCGGCACGGAGGCGCAGGGCGGAGGCGTCGGATCCAGCTCCCGGCTCGGTCAGCGCGAAGGCGCCCAGCTTCTCGCCGCTCAACATCGGGGGCAGCCACCAGTCACGCTGCACGTCCGTGCCCCAGGTCACGACCGGGTACTGCGCCAGGATGTGGACGCTCAGCGAGACGGCCATGGCCATGTCCGCGTAGGCCACCTCCTCCATGACCAGCGTCCAAGCGCGATAGCTGAACCCCGCCCCGCCAACGGACTCCGGAAAGGGCACGGCCGTCAGGCCCAGCTCGCCCATGCGCGTGAAGATCGAGCGGTCGTAGCGCTCCTCCTCGTCGCGCTCCGCCGCGCCGGGCGCGATCTCACGAGCGGCGAACTCGCGCGTGGTATCGCGCAGCAGCCGCTCCTCGTCGGTGAGGCCGGTCGGTGCCGTTGCCACGCCGATATCGGTCGCCATGGCGCGCGTCAGCCTCGCGGATACGTGTAGAAGCCGCGCTTCGTCTTCTGGCCCAGGCGCCCTTCCGCGACCAGGCGACGCAGCACGTCGGGCGGCGCGAACTGGGGCGAATCGAAGCCCCCCTCGAGGACCTCCATGATGCCCAGGCACACATCGAGCCCGATGAAGTCGGCCAGCTCCAGCGGGCCCATCGGATGGTTGAGACCCACCTTGGCGCCCGTGTCGATGTCCTCCGCCGTGCCCAGCTCCTCCTCGTAGGCGCGCATCGCCTCCCCCAGGAAGGGCATCAGGATGCGGTTCACGATGAAGCCCGGCCGGTCCTGGCTGACGATGAGCTGCTTGCCCAGCTCCGCGGCGATCGCCCGGACCTCGGTCTCCGTCTCGTCCGAGGTCTCCGCGCCGCGAATGAGCTCGATGAGAGGCATGACCGGCACCGGGCTGAAGAAGTGCATCCCCACCACGTTGGGGCGCCGCTCCGGCTCCGTTGCCGCCGCGATCTCGGCGATAGAGATGGAACTCGTATTGGAGGCCAGGATGGCCTCGTCGGGCGCGCAGGTATCGAGCTTGGTGAACAGCGTCCGCTTGACCTCCAGATCCTCGAATACGGCTTCGACCGCCAGGTCGATGTCCAGGGCGCCCTCCTCCACCGACGGGGCGATGGTGATGCGGCCAAGGGTCGCCTCGCGCTCCTCGGCTGAGAGCTTGCCCTTGGCGACAGCCCGCTCGAGGTTGCCGGCGATGCGCTCCACACCAGCCTGGGCGCGCGTCCTGTCGGGCTCGTAGACGCGCACCGTGTGCCCCGCCGCGGCCATCGCCTGGGCGATGCCGTGCCCCATCAGCCCTACGCCACAGACCAGCACCGTCCGACTCATGCCCTTAGCCTAACGTCGTTGGCGGCTGGAATCAGTACTCGTGGGTGTCCACGGCCTCCACGATGCGTGCGTGTGGATCTCGCATGACCGTGACGCGGCTCCACAGCTGGCTCAGGGCGGCATGTGCCGCCATCGCCTCACCCTCGTCGTCGAACTCCAGGTCGATCAGGACGTACCCCGGGTCATCGCTCGCGCGCATCACCCGGTACCGCCGCACGCCGGACCTCTCGCGACCGATCGGATCGCCGTCGAAAGCCGCCTTCCAGGACTCGAAGTCGGGGACGCCGTGCTCGATGCGCAGGATGTACATCACAGCTCCTCTCGCTCACCCGTCTCTGTGAGCCGATACCTGGCCTATCCCCCGGAGACGGCGGGGATGACGTGGACGACCGTTCCCGGCTGCACGGCCGTCGATAGCGCCGCCTGCTCGCCAGCGACAAAGACGTTGAGATGTCGACGGAGGGCGGTTCCATCGCACAGCCGTTCGCGCAGTCCGGGCACACGCCGGTCGAGGTCATCGATCAGCTCCGTGACGGTACTCCCGGTCGCATCGCAGCGAAGCGGCGTGCCGGGAAACAGGGCTGTCAGCGAGCGCGGCAGCACGACCGTGACCGTCGGCCCGTCCATCTCGGCCGTCATCGATCGAGCACCATGGCCTTGACCGACCACATCGACGGCAACTGGTCAGCGATGAGCCGCCACGATCGGCCCTCGTCGTCGCTGCCATAGAGCTGCCCGGTGCTGGTCCCGAAGTAGACACCGACAGGATCGAGTCGATCGACCGCCATCGCCTCGCGGAGCACACCGACATAGGCGTCGCGCTGCGGCAGCCCGTCGCCGGCACGGATCCAGCTGTCTCCCCCGTCGTGGGTCCGCCAGACGGCCGCGCTGCCGTCAGGGACGTAGCGGCCCTTGTCGTCACCGTTGAGAGGGATGGTCCAGACCGTCTGCGGGTCGCGTGGATGGGCGGCCATCGGAAAGCCGAACTGACTCGGCAGACCAGCCGTGATGTCCTGCCACTGACGGCCGCCGTCGGTCGATCGATAGACGCCGCAATGGTTCTGCTGGTAGAGGTGCTCGCCACCGTCCGCCGCCATGACCAGCTTGTGGACGCACTGCCCGAACTCGGGCGGCGGACCGGGCACGAAGTCCGCCCTGACACCCGCATTGCGCGTCTCCCAGGTCGACCCGCCGTCGCGCGTCTCGAACGTGCCGACCGCCGAGATCCCCACCCACACTCGGTCGCTGTCGGTCGGGTGCGGAACGATCGAGTGCAGGCAGAGGCCACCGTTGCCCGGCTGCCAGTGCGGACGCGTCGGGTGGTTCGTCAGACCCTCGACGTGACGCCACGTGGCGCCCCCGTCCTCGCTCCGGAACAGGCCCGCCGGCTCGACCCCGGCGTAGAGCGCGCCGTGCGCCGGTGTCAGGGTCCAGATCGTCTCCAGTCGCGGAGCGGACTCAGCGTCGCCGTAGGTCAGCCCTTCGCTCGACTGGGTCCAGGATGCCCCGAGGTCGTCGCTCCGCCAGACGGACGCGCCGTACCACGGTGAGCCGCCCGCGGCCAGGATCGAGCCCGTCGCGGGGTCAAGGATCATGTCGTGTATCGGCCAGCCCTCACACAGAGGACCGCGGATATCCCAGCTCGATCCCTGCCGATCACCCTCCAGCACGAACGCCCCTTTCCGCGTTCCGATCAGCAGCGCGCAGCGTTCGGCCATCTCACCTCCTCGATCGCATTCGATGATCAAGTATGTACCGCACCGCTCCCGCCCTCGTCCGCCCGCGTCCGGAGGTACTCCTCGAAGAGGCGGCCGATGAAGAAGCGGGCA
>JBBSMF010000094.1:0-5715 GCA_038233295.1 Candidatus Limnocylindrales bacterium
CCGGGCGATACCCGCTACCGGCTCGGGGCGCGGATCGTCTCCCTGGCCGCGGGGGTCGTGCCCACCCGCAACCTGGTCGCCCTCGCTCGCCCCGTTCTCGTCGAGCTGGCTTCGGCTCTTGGCGAGGCGGCCGGCCTGTCCGTGGTCGACGGCTTCGTGGTGCACTACATCGACCAGGTCGACACCGCGCATCAGGTGCTCGTCCGCGACTGGACCGGCAGCCGTCTGCCCATCCACGCCGTGTCCTCCGGACAGGTCTTCATGGCTCACATGGCGCCGTCCGTCGTGGAACGCCTCCTGGAGGAACCGCTCGAACGGTTCACGCCGCGTACCCTGGTCGAACCCGCGGCGTTGCAGGAACGGCTTCGCCGGGTCCAGCTGGACGGCTATGCGTGGGGCCGCGATGAGTTCGCCGAGGGCATCAACTCCGTGGCCGCCCCCATCGCCGATGCGGCGGGCAACGTCGGCGCCGCGGTGCATGTCCACGGTCCGGCATACCGCTTTCCCGAGTCGGGCTCTGAGACGCAGATCGCGCACCAGGTGCTGGACGCCGCCGCGCGGATCTCCGGCCGCCTGCGGCAGGGCTCCTGAGTGGCGGATATCAACGGAGCGCGTCGACTGGAGGGTGCGCCCATCGCGGCCGAGATACGCGCCCGCGTCAGCTCCGAGGTGAGCACCTTCAGCGAGCGTCATGGGCATCGACCGACGCTGGCCGTGGTGCTGATCGGCGCGGACGCACCATCCGCCGTCTACCTCCACCAGATCATCCGCACCTGTGAACGGACCGGCGTGGTGGGGCGCGTGGTGGAGATCGGCGAGCGGGTCACCACCGCGCTCATCCAGCGTCGGATCGAGGAGCTGAACCGCGATCCACTCGTGTCGGGGATCATCGTCCAGATGCCGCTGCCGAGGCACATCCCGCTACGGGCCGTGATCGAGGCCATCGATCCGCGCAAGGACATCGACGGCCTGCACCCGTCGAACGCGGGGCTTCTCACGCTGGGCTATGAGGGCTTCCTGCCTGCCACGGCGCAGGCCACGGTCGAGATCGTGAAACGGTCCGGGTACCGGCTGGCCGGCCTGGATGCCACGGTCATCGGGCGCAGCAATGTCGTGGGCAAGCCGGCCAGCCTGCTGCTCCAGCGCGAGCACTGCACGGTGACCGTGTGCCATCGACAGACGCGCGATCTCCCGAGCCATGTGGCGCGGGCTGATCTGGTGGTCGTGGCGGCGGGCGCGCCGGGGCTGGTCACGGGCGCCATGCTGAAGCCCGGCGCGCTGGTGGTCGACGTGGGCATCAACGTGGTGGGCGACCGGATCGTGGGCGATGTCGACTTCGAGTCGGCACTCCCCGTGGTCGAGGCGATCACACCGGTGCCGGGCGGCGTCGGCCCGCTGACCAACGCCATCCTGCTGGAGCACCTCATGGCCGCTGCGCACGCCCAGCAAGACGAGGCAAGCCCTGGCGCTGCGCGGTAGCGGCGTGAGCGTGGCGGCGGGGTGCGCGTCCCCTATCACGCTCCGCTGGTGCTTCGGGCCCTTGACCGCGACCTGGCCGGCCTTGGGGGCGGCACCACGATGCGCGACGTGGCTCCTTGGGCCCCGCGCCGCTTGGCAGCGGCGAGCGGGTCCGCGCCCCTTTCGGTGCCCCGGCTGACGGCACTATCGTCGATCGGTGGCCAAGTCGAGGCCCCGGGCGAGGATCGGGCGGGAAACACGAAGCACCGGAGGCTCCGCCGACGTGATTCGTATCGGTCCGCCATTGATCCGAGCGTGGACGACGGCCGCGGCGTCCCGGTCCGGCGAACCCTTACTGGACAAGAGGTCTTTTGCAGGCGAGATATGCACTTCGCGACGATAGTGGCGTCGGATCAGGGCACGAGGCGGCCGATGGCGGCGGACAAGGCGGCCGATGGGCGGCGGACAAGGCGGCCCGCGGCGGCCCGTCCGGTAGCGCCCTCGCTTAGCCGCGGAAGGCGTCCAGCGCGCGAGCGCGTGCCTGCGCATGGTCCACGATGGGCGCCGGGTAGTCGCGGCCGATGACGCAGCCCACGCGCTCCTGCATCTCGCGCGACATCCGCCACGGCTCGTGCACGGACTCGGATGGAACGTTGGCCAGCTCAGGCACCCAGCGCCGCACGAAGTCGCCGTCGGGATCGAAGCGGGTCGCCTGGAGCGTCGGATTGAAGATGCGAAAGATGGGCTGACGGTCCGTGCCCACGGACGCCGTCCACTGCCAGCCTCCATTGTTGTTGGCCAGGTCGCCATCGGTCAGGTGCCACATGAAATGCCGCTCGCCTTGGCGGTAATCGATGAGCAGGTCCTTGGTCAGGAACGAGGCGACGATCAGCCGGGCACGGTTGTGCATCCAGCCCAGTGCCCGCACCTGACGCATCGAAGCATCGACGACTGGATACCCCGTGCGACCCTCCTTCCAGGCCTCGAGACCCTCCGGGTCCTCATGCCAGGGCGGCGTCTGGTAGGGCGGGCTCAGCGGCTGGCGCGTCACGCTCGGCTCGTGCCACAGGAGATGCGTGTAGAACTCGCGCCACGTCAGCTCGCCGCGGAACGTCTCCGAGCCGCGGCCTGGGCCACCGCAGCGAGCGTAGACCTCGGCGCCGCTCAGCAGCCCCCAATGCAGGTCCTGGCTGAGTCGCGACGTCCCATCCCGGGCAAGGTCGTTGCGACGCGCGTGGTACTCCGCCAGGCCGCCGCCCGTCCACGCGTCCAACCGGCCGCGCGCCGCCGCCTCCCCGGGCGTGATCAGGCCTGACGCGGGAGTGCCCGGCGTGAGGCTGGCCAGGGATGGCCACTCCCCCACCGCGGCGTCCTGGGGCGTAGGGACCCGCGTCGGAGCGGGCCGGGGCTCGCGCCGTTCGAGTCGCTCGAAGGCTCGGCGGAACGGTGAGTAGATCGAGAACCGCTGCCCTGCCTGGGTCCGGACATCCTCAGGCTCATGGACCAGCAGCCCGCGCCGAGCGTGGAACGTCCGATCGTCCCCGGCCAACGCCGCTGCGACCTCAGCGTCGCGTGACCTCGCATACGGACCGTAGTCGCGCGAGACGATGACCGCGTCGGCGCCGACCTCCTTGGCAAAGGCGCTCACGACCTCGGCCGGCCGCCCCAGTCGGACGTGAAGCCGGCTGCCGATGGCGCCCAGCGACGCGTCCAGCTCCATCGCCGAGTCACGCATGAAGGAGATCCGATTAGGGGACGGCCAGCGGCCTGAGAGGAGCTGATGGTCGAAGACGAAGAGTGGATACACGCGATCCGCATGCTCCACCGCATCGAGCAGCGCCGGATGATCGTGAAGCCGAAGGTCTCGCCTGAACCAGACGATGACGGTGCGCCAGCGGCGCGGAGCTCGGATATCGCTCATGTCCACCCTTCGGCCCAAGCGGCCCCATGGTCGTACCGGAAGACTCATGTCCCTCCGACCGCGATTAGCAGGATCCCGCCGATGGCCGCCGCGACACCAAACAGCCGCAGGCGTGATAACCGCTCATGGAGGAAGACGCGCGCCAGCAGCGCGGTCACCACGGGATACAGCGACGAGAGCACGACCGCCACGGCCAGGCCTCCGGCGGCGTTGGCCAACAGGAAGAAGAGATTGCCGCCCAGGTCACCCAGACCGGAGAGCACCAGCAGCGGCAGCAGCGCGACAGGTACCCGCAGCGAAGGGCGACCACCTCGGCCGGTGACCGCGCTACGAGCGAAGAGCAAGCCCGCCGTCAGGGCGACCACCGTAAGCCCGGCCAGCCGGACGATCAGGATCGGCCACCAGGTCTCGCCGCCGCTGGCGCGCGACTGGTCGATGAACAGGTAGAAGCCGGCGAAACCGAGGCCGGAGAGGAGGATGAGCACGAGCTCCGCCCGGGCGGACGTGCCCCGTTCCGCCGACTGCGCCGCGGACGTGCTGTCCGGCAGGCTGATGACCACCACCGCACAGAGAGCCAGGGCCATGCCCGACAAGAGCAGTGGCGAGGCCGGTTCACCGCTCACGATGCCCACCAGCGCGGGGAGTGCCGCTCCCACGAGCGCGGCCAGCGGCGCGACCAACCCCATCGTGCCGCGCGACAGCGCGAGGTAGAGGCAGCCCAGGCCCGCCACGCCGCTCAGACCGGCCGCGGCGGCCCAAGCCAGCGCGGGCACTGGTGGCAGAGCCTCGGGACTGGCGGCCAGCAGCCCCGCCGTGGCGAGGAAGCCGATCACCTGCGTCATGAGCAGGGTCGCCAGCACCGTGGAGCGCCGGCTGGCGATGCCGCCCGCGAAGTCGCCGACGCCCCAGCTCAGCGCCGAGGCGAGGGCCAGCGCCGGCGAGTCGAGGCTCAGGGGCGGGGCGCCGCGCTCGGGGGTCGTGCGGCCACGGGCGCCTGGCGCGCGTCGTCCACCGCCGGCTCCGGAAGCGCGATGACAGCGTCCGCGACCTGGTCGTATCGATCAGAGCAGGTCAGATAGATGATCTGATGGTCGCTGGCCAGGCGGCGCAGCAGCTCCACGGCGCGGCGCGCGCGCTCGTCGTCGAAGGTCACGAACGGGTCGTCGAAGACGAGTGGCGGCCGGCGATCCTGGGTCACCTGACGCACCAGGCCCAGCCGCGCCGCCAGGTAGACCTGGTCGATGGTGCCCTGCGACAGGTCGGTGACCGGGACCCAATCCTCCTTCTCCGGCGAGAAGACGCGGAAGCTCAACTCGTTCTCGTCGACCTCTACCCGGGAGTAGCGACCGTCGGTGATGGCCGAGATGTCGCCGCCCATCCGGCCCTCCAGGAAGCGCGCCGCTTTCTTCATGGTGGCCTGCTCCGCGGCGTCCAGCGCTCCCAGCGCCAGCTCGTACACACGCAGCCGGCGCTCGCGGGTGGCGAGCAGTGCCCCCGCCTCCTCGAGACGCTCAGCCAGCGCCGCGACCTCTTCCGCATCCACCGTGTTGGCATCCAGGCGCGCCTGTGCCGCGGCTTCCGCGTTGCTTGATCGCTCCCGCTCAGAACGCGTGGCCCGCAGATGCGCGTCAGCGCGTTGCCGGTGCGTATCGGGGTCAGCGCCCACCAGGCCCATGCCCGCCAGCGCGTGTCGGGTCTCGTCCGCGAGTGCGGCCATACGGTCCCGTAGCTGAACCACGTCGACTTGGCTGCCGTCGCCCTCACCGAAGAGACCCCGATATTCGGCCTGCAACCGGTCGATGGCCGCGAAGTGCTCCGACTCGGCGGCCAGAGAACGGTCCGCCGCGGCCAGATCGGGCATGCCCAGCGTCGCCAGCTGTTGGTCGCGTTCTCGCTCGGCCGCCCGAAGCCCGTTCTCGAGGTCGGATCGGCCACGCAAGCGCCGGGAGATCTCCGCCGCCATCATCTCGTTCTGTAGCCGCACCTGTGATGCCCGTGTGCGCATTCGCCAGGCAAGAAAGGCCACGCCCAGGGCCGCCACGAACAGCAGAATGGCGAGCACCAGGCCCGTCACGCCGCCGATGAGCAGGTACGCTCCCGCGGCCGCCGCCAGCAACACCACCGGCACGATGGCCACCGGACGCCAGGCGGGTGCCTTCTCCATGTTCGCCTGTGACTGCGAGGGATCCGGCTGAGTGGCCAGCTCCGCACGCTGCTCGGAGATCCCGTACTCCAGGCTGCGCAGGTTCCCGACCCCGGATCGAAGGAGTGGGAGCGCCATGGCCGGGGGATGAGCGGCCTCAAGAAGCGCGATCTCGTCGCGCAGCTCGGCCGCC
>JBBSMF010000095.1:0-5666 GCA_038233295.1 Candidatus Limnocylindrales bacterium
CTCCGCGTCCTGGAGCAGGTACGAGCGAGCGCCGTGGAGCACACCCTCCGAGCCGCCGGCCAGCGCCGCAGCGTGGCGACCGGCCAGTCCCTCACCGCCGGCCTCCACGCCGATCAGCCGCACATCGGGCTCCCCGATGAATCGCGCGAAGAGGCCGATGCCGTTGGAGCCGCCGCCCAGGCAGGCCACGGCCACGTCCGGGAGCCGACCCTCGACGGCCATCATCTGGGCCGCCGCCTCGTCTCCGATGACCCTTTGGAGATCGCGCACCAGGGCGGGGAAGGGATGCGGGCCGACCGCCGAGCCCAGCACGTAGTGGCTCGTGGCGACGGTCGTCACCCAGTCGCGCAACGCTTCGTTCACGGCGTCCTTCAGCGTCGCGCCGCCCGACGTCACCGGGCGGACCTCCGCGCCGAGCGCGTGCATGCGCTGCACGTTCGGCCGCTGGCGCTCGATGTCCTCCGCGCCCATGTAGACGACGCATTCGAGGTCGAGCAGAGCGCAAGCGGTGGCGGTCGCGACGCCATGCTGGCCGGCCCCGGTCTCGGCCACGACCCTTGGCTTGCCCAGCCGCTTGGCGATGAGCGCCTGACCGAGCGCGTTGTTGATCTTGTGCGCGCCGGTGTGCGCCAGGTCCTCGCGCTTGAGGTAGAGACGCATCCCGGTGGCGGCCACGCCAGCCGCCTCCGCCACGGCGGCGGCCAGGCGGTCGGCACGGTAGAGCGGGGTCGGGCGACCGACATAGTGCTGGGATCGCTCCCGCAGCTCGGCCCAGAAGGCCGCATCGTGGCGGATGGCACGCCAGGCGTCATCGAGCTGGCCGAGCGCCGCCATCAGCGTCTCCGGCACGAAGCGGCCGCCGAAGCGGCGCTCGCTGCCCCACCGGCCACGCTCGTCGGGTTCCAGCAGGCCTGGATGCGCCACTTCCGGCCGAGACGGGAGAGCGGGCAGGTCGAGGCGAGCGGCACGCGCCCGCTTGACGAACAGCGCGAGGAGAAAGGGATCCTTGGCCGGGCGCGCCGTCGCTGCTTCCACGCCACTGGCCACGTCTACGCCCAGCGCCGGTATCTCGCGCAGAGCCCCGGCCACGTTCGCCGCTGTCAGGCCGCCCGCCAGGATCACCGGCAGGGACCGCGCCACGCCCGCAGCGACCGCCGTGGCCGATCGACGCCCCGTGCCACCGGCCAGCTCGGCATCGGCCGTGTCCAGCAGGAAGCCCGCCAGGTTCGACCGGGCGCGGTAGGAAGCTGCCCTTTCCAGCACCGCCTGGACGGCCGATCCCACACCGTCTTCAGCCGTGCCCACGGCGGGTAGATGGAGGACCTTGCGAACCGGCAGCGCGATCCGATCCAGCGCCTCGGGCGGCTCGCCGCCGTGCAGTTGGATCTCGTCGAGTCCGAGCCGCGCGGCGATCGCCGAGACCTTCGCAGGGTCGCCGCCGGCGAAGACGCCGACGAGGCGCGGGCCGTGTCCGCCCGTACCCGCGCGCCGCGCCTCTGCGATGAGCTCCGCTGCCTCGCCCTCCTCCAGGGCGCGCCGCGTCCCCGGCACGAGGTTGAACCCGAGGGCATCCGCGCCGGCCGCGAGAGCAGCGCGCAGACCGGCCGATTCCGTGATCCCGCAGATCTTGACGGACGCCTGGCGAGCGTCAGCCGATGGGTCCTGGCCCGGGCGGGGTACCAGGCCGGCAGCGACGAAAGCCGCCGTCCTCGCCCGCACCGACGCCGTGCCCTTCCCCGAGCGCATCAGCGCCTCTCCGACCAGTGCCGCGTCGAAGCCGAGCGCCCGCCAGGTGCGCAGCACGTCCGGCGAGCTGGCACCGGACTCCGCGACGACCAGCCGATCGTCGGGCACCAGGTCACGAAGCCGCTCCGCCAACGAGATGTCCACACGCAACGTACGCAGATCGCGATTATTGATGCCGATGAGCCGCGCGTCCGTGGCGATCGCCGCTTCCAGCTCCCGCCGGTCGTGCGCCTCCACCAGCGGCTCCATACCCAGGTCGCGAGCCTGTCTCACCAACCGCGCCAGTCGACCCGCCGGATGGAGCCGGCAGAGGAGCAGCACGAGGTCGGCGCCAGCGGCACGCAAGAGCGGAAGCTGGCGGGGATCGACCACGAAGTCCTTGGCCAGGATCGGCAGCGATGTGGCCTCTCGTGCCGCACGAAGGTCGGCGGGCGAGCCACCGAAGCGGTGGGCTTCCACGAGGACGGAGATGATCGACGCTCCGCCGGCGTGGTAGGCACGCGCGCGAGCGGCGATGTCGAGCGCACCGCCGGGCAGCTCGCCGGCCGAGGGCGAACGGCGTTTCATCTCCGCGATGAGGTGCAAACCAGGGCGGAGAAGCGCCCCCAGGGCGTCCCGCGGCGCAGGAGCCGCCTCCGCGTCGCGGCGAAGCTCCGCGTTCGAGACGCCCTCCAGGTCGCGCTCGATGTCGCTGCGCCGCTGGGCAGCTATCTCGTCCAGCACGGACGGGCGGGGAGTCGACGCGCGGCGAAGGGGCGACGGGCGACCAAGCGACGGGCGGGGGCGCGCTGACGCGGTCATGTGGCTGTCCCCGCCGCGATGCGCGAGCGCGCCCGCAGCCGCTTCAACTGCGCCAGGGCCACACCACTGGCGATGGCCTCCAGCGCCAGGGCCACACCACCGCGCAGTGTGTCCGCCCGACCCGCCACCTCCAGCGCCGCCCCGGCGTTGAGCGCCACGGCGTCGCGCTGCGGACCGGTCGCGTTACCAGAGAACACGTCCGTGATGATGGCCGCGTTGCGCTGCGGGTCCCCGCCGAGCAGCGTCTCGGTGCCGGCGAGCGGCAGCCCGGTCTCGGCGGGTCCCACCTCGCGCCGCTCGATGCCCTCGGAGGAGACGTCCAGGATCACGCCGCTGCCGTCCAGCGGCAGCTCGTCGATGCGGTCGCCGTGGACCACGAACGCTCGCTCCGTGCCCAGAGCATGCAGCACCTCGGCCACGGTCCGAGCGGCCTTTGGATCCGCCACTCCCAGCAGCTGGCGGCGGACCCCGGCCGGATTGACCATCGGGCCGACCAGGTTGAACGCGGTGCGAACCCCCAGCTCGCGACGAGTGGGACCGGCATGACGCATACCGGGATGGAAGGCCGGCGCGTGCAGGAACGCGAAGGACACCTCGGCCAGAGCGCGCGCCGCCTCCTCCGGTCCCTGCTCTACGACCAGACCCAGGGCATGCATCACGTCCGAGCTGCCCGACGCTGAGGTGACCGCGCGGTTGCCATGCTTGGCCACCGGCACGCCGCAGGATGCCACCACCAGCGCGGCCGCCGTGGAGACGTTGAAGGTGTGATGCCCGTCCCCGCCCGTGCCGCAAGTGTCGATGGCGCCGGGAGGCGCGGCGACGGGCACGACGCGGTGACGCATCGCCCGAACGAAGCCGGTCAGCTCATCGGTCGTCTCGGTACGCATGCGCAGCGCGATGAGGAGCGCGGCCAACGGTCCTGACGAGACCTCGCCGTCCATGACGGCGCCCATCACCGACTCAGCCTCGGCGCGGGATAGGCTGCCGCCACCGACCACCGTGGCGAGGGCGGCGCGGACGATGTCACTCACGTGGCTGCTCCCGGAATCAGCGAACCGACCATTCCGTCCCGGGACGAAAGGTCGGTCCTTCCGCGGTGCCACCCGTCTTCGGCTGCCACAGGGGCTGCCACGCTCATCGTCGGCGGGCTCACGGGTCCATTCATCGCCGTTCGCCGCACCGGCTTCCAGCACTACCGGCTCTCTGTGGCGGGTCCGCGCGAACCTCGTGGCCAGCGCAGCGACTACTCATCCCGATCATCGCCCGTGTTCTGTTGTTGGCGTGGAGTCTAGGGAGCGCTGCACATGCCGTCAACGGCGCGTCTCATCGGTGTCGCGCCTCATCGTCGAACACGCGTGGCGGGGACTGGCGCCACGTTGGCACGCCACAGGAGCGAGCCGACCGCCGAGCGAACAGCGCTGCATGGCACGACGCCGTTCCGCGGTCGATCGGAACGCCGGAGGTGCCAGCGGACGAAGGAGGCCTCTCTCAGCGGCTGGTACAGCGGCCGGGCGGTCCGTTCGCACGTCACAGGAGCCAGACGAGCTCGAGTGGCCTGACCGCGTGGCCTGACCGCGCCCCGGACCGGCCCCCCGGACCGCGCCCCAGGTCGCACCGACCACGCTTGACCCCGCCCGAGCCATCGCGCTCGCCTGCTATCGTCAATGGATGGCCATCCGCGTGCCCAGCGAACCGCCGGCCCGGGCCCCCGATGACTCCGAGGATCCCGCGCGGCCCACACAGGGCGCTGACGACGGCATGGAGGGCGCCGAAGGAATCCGTCGCTCCTTCGCCGAGGGCTGGGGTGAGATGGCAGCGGCTTGGGGCGTGCAGCCATCGGTCGCGCGCGTACACGGCTACCTGCTGGCGCACGGCGGCACCCTCACCGAACGGGAGGTGCGTGAGGCCCTGGGTCTCAGCCACCGCGCCGCCAGCCTGGCTCTGGCAGAGACCGAGGCCTGGGGTCTAGTGGAGCGTGTGACGCAGGCCGACAGGGCTGGACGGCGCGGTCCCAGCCCCGCCGCGTACTCGGTCGTGCGTGATCACTGGCGCTGGTTCCAGCGCATCGCCGAGCAGCGGAAGCAGCGCGAAGCCGATCCGCTGGTGCCCAAGCTCGAGCAGAGCTTGGCGCACGCCGAGCAGGCGGTCCGAACCACACCGGACGATCCGGAGCTGGCCCGACTGCGCGATTGGCTGACCGAGCTGCTGGGTTTCATGCGGCTCTTCGATCGAGCCGTAGGCGTGGTGGCCCGGGCGGAGACGGAGGAGATCGCGCGGGGATTCGCGGTGCTGGGCCAGCTCTCCGATGAGAGCCTCGATCGGCTCCTGCGGCTCTTCGGTTCGCTGCCCGAGAAGGAGCTGGCCTCCACCATCGAGGCCGTCTCGCATGTCTCGTCGCCGGTCGCGCGGCGCATCTTGGCGGTGGCCGGACGGATCGCTCGCCTGAGGCGTTGATCGCTCGACTGCGAGCCACTTGCGATATCCGGACCATGGCGGCGCGTGCGATGCCCCGAGCGCTTGGCGAGACTTGGCAGCGTGCGGACTTCACCTGATCCGATCCCCATGGCATGACGCAGGCGATAGCCGTCGCTACGCAGGAGGAACACCTGATCGATGGCGCCCCCGGCGTGGTGCACCCCACCGTCATGGTCGTGGACGGCTCGCCGATCGCGCGCGAGACGCTTGGCTCGATGCTCGCTCAGGAAGGTTTCCAGGTGGTGACCGCCGGAGGCAGCGTGGAGGCCGTGCGGCTGACCAAGCAACGACATCCCGATGCCATCATCCTGGAGATGGAGCTGCCCGGGATCGGCGGCCTCGGTACGTTGAGCGCCCTGTGGGCCGCCTGTGATGCGCCCGTCGTCGTCGTCTCTGCCAGGGATGATGCGGGCGCGCCGGTCCGTGCGCTGGAAGCAGGCGCCGACGACTACCTGCCGAAGCCGTGCAGCATGGATGAGCTTTCCGCCCGCATCCGGGCCGTGCTGCGCCGCCGGCGTGGGCGAACGGCGCCCTCCACCACCCTTCACGTGGGCGGGCTGGAGCTCGACTTCGAGCGACGGATGTGCCGGCGCGATGGCATCGTGGTGCCCTTGGCGCGTTCGGAATGGCGCGTCCTTTCACAC
>JBBSMF010000096.1:0-5647 GCA_038233295.1 Candidatus Limnocylindrales bacterium
GCGTCACCCAGCGGGATGCGCGCCACGACCGGCTCCAGGAAGCCCAGCACGATCGACTTGCGGGCCTCCTCCCGGCTCAGGCCACGGCTCATCAGGTAGAAGATCTGGGTCTCGTCGATAGGTCCCACGGAGCTGGCGTGGCTGGCTCGGCGGACATCGGGCTGGTCTATCTCGAGCGACGGGATGGCCACCGAACGGGCCTTGCGCGCGAGCAGCATGGCGAACTCACCCAGGAAGGAGTCCGTGCCCTTGGCCGTACGCTCGATCTCGATGAGTCCCTTGAAGTAACCGCGGGCACGGTCCAGGAAGACGCCCTTGGAGAGCAGGTCGCCGGTGGTGTCCTCTCCGATGTGGTGCGTGTAGCTGGTCAGGTCGAAGAGCTGCGTGCCGCCCCCGAAGCCGATCTCCACCTGGCGTACGGACGAGGCGCGGCCCACCAGCCGATTGTCGATGCGGCTGCGCACGAAGCCGCCGCCCACGTTGGCCATCGCCCAGCGCAGCGTCGCGCCCTGTTCCAGCGTGGCATGGCGATTCACGATCATGGATGTCCCGTGGCCCAGGTCCTGCTCACCGGCCACGTCCAGCGTGGCGCCCGCGCCGAGCTGCACCTCCAGCGTGCCCCACCACAGGCTCTGCGTCGCGTCCGAGGCACGGGGCGAGGCCACGTGCTCCTCCAGCAAGCTGGCCCGGGCGCCCTCGCCCAGCACTACCACGGTGCGGCTGATGAGCCCCCGTCCGGAGACCCCGGCTCCCCAGCGGAGGACGATGGGGGCGTCAAGCGTCACGCCGGCCGGCACGTGCACCAGCACGCCGATGACCGATGCAGCTCTCGCGACCTGCGCGAACGCGTCGTCCGCCGGCAGGCTGCGGCCGCCTTCGATGGCCTTGCGCACCAGCTCCGGCCGGCGGCGAAAGACGTTCTGGAATGTGTCCACCACGACACCCGCAGCGCGGGCCTCGTCACTCAGCACGTGGGCCCGGATGCGGTCCTCCTCGATGTGGAGCAGGGCGCCAGCCCCAGACGGCAGCGCGGCTTCACCGGCCTCGGGCAGATGCGTCACCCGCGGATAGGGGTGGACCTCGTGCAGGCGGAGGGGTCGCAGGTCGAGATAAGGGGTGAAGAGCGGGTTGGACTCGCCGGGCAGGGATGCCACCAGGCGAGCAGCGTCAAGTCGCTCGTCCAGCAGCCAGCCCGGCTCGTGATGGTCCCGCGCGATCGACTTGGCGTCCACTCGTCCCGCGAAGGCCAGCTTGAGTGGCGCGAGCGTCACCCGAGCGCACCCTCCATCTCCATCTTCACCAGGCGGTTGAACTCGATGGCGTACTCCATCGGGAGTTCCTTGGTGAAGACCTCCAGGAAGCCCTGGACGATGAGGTTCTGGGCCTCGTTCTCCGTGAGGCCGCGGCTCATCAGGTAGAACACCTGGTCCTGGCTGATCTTGCCCACCGTCGCCTCGTGGCTCATGGAGGTGTCGTCTTCCTGGATGTCGATGTAGGGGTAGGTGTCGCTGCGGCTCTGATCGTCCAGCATCAATGCGTCACAGCGCACGCTGGCCACGACGTTGGTGGCACCCGGCGCGACCTTGAGCTGTCCGCGGTAGGTGGCCCGGCCGCCATCCTTGGAGACCGACTTCGACACGATGCGGCTCTTGGTATCGGGCGCCAGGTGAACGGCCTTGGCGCCGGTGTCCTGATGCTGGCCTGCGCCGGCCACGGCCACCGAGATGATGTCCGCGCTGGCGCCGCGACCGCGCAGGTAGATGGACGGGTACTTGACCGTCTTGCGCGAGCCGGTGTTGGCGTCGATCCATTCGACCGTGGCGTCCTCATAGGCGTGGGCGCGCTTGGTGACCAGGTTGTAGACGTCGTTGGACCAGTTCTGGATGGTCGTGTAGCGGACCTTGGAGCCCTTCAGTGCGACCACCTCGACGACCGCCGCATGCAGCGAGTCGGTGGCGTAGATGGGTGCCGTGCAGCCTTCGATGTAGTGCACCTTGGCACCCTCAGCGACCACGATCAGCGTCCGCTCGAACTGGCCGGTGTTCTCACCGTTGATGCGGAAGTAGGCCTGCAGCGGCAGCGGCACCTCCACGCCCGGCGGCACGTAGACGAAGGAGCCACCCGACCAGACGGCGCTGTTGAGGGCGGCGAACTTGTTGTCCTCCGCGGGCACGATGGTGCCGTAGTACTTGCGGAAGATCTCGGGGTACTCGATGAGCGCCTGGTCCGTGCCCATGAAGACGACGCCCAGCTTGGTGAGCTCCTCCTTCACGGAGTGGTAGACCACCTCGGAGTCGTACTGTGCACCGACGCCGGACAGGAACTTGCGCTCCGCCTCGGGGATGCCTAGCCGCTCGAAGGTCTGCTTGATCTTGTCCGGGACATCGTCCCAGGACTTCTCCTCGCGCTCCGACGGCTTGCGGTAGTAGATGATCTTGTCGAAGTCGATGCGATCCAGGCCGTCCGTCCAGGTGGGCATGGGCCGCTCGAGGAAGTGCTCGTAGGCGCGCAGACGCGACTTGAGCATCCACTCAGGCTCGTTCTTGAAGGCGCTGATCTCCGCCACCGTGTCCCGCGTGAGACCACGCTTGGCCTCGTGCAGGTAGATGATCTCGTCCTTGAAGTCGAAGCGAGAGCGGTCGTTGTCGACCACCTGGCGCTGAGTGAGGGTCATGGTTTCTCCTGGGACGGGCCGACCGGTGCACGTGACCGAGGAATGGCTCCAATCCTGACCTAGATTATCGGGATTAGAGGCCAGGAAGTCAATGGCAGCGATAAGGCGGAGCCGGGTCCGACGTGGCTGGCCCATGTGACCCCGTGCCGTATCGACGCTATTCTCAGGGCGGCGCCTGACGCCACTATCGTCGATCGGCGGCCATCCCCGGGCTTGACGGGGGGAGGCTCGTCCGAATCCAACGGCCAAGGCAGCCGATGACGCCACGATCGTCAACACCAGTCACACGGCCCTTTCGCCCGCTTTGATCCCGCTGCTAAGCCCGGGCCGTCCGCGCGAAGATGCACCGTCGACGATGGTGGCGTCAGTGACGTTCGGAAGCGACCGGCAGCGTTCGACAAGCTATCTCAGGCGCCAGCCGACCGGAGCGATACGCTGATCACGTCAGCCAGCCGGCGGTACTCGTCCAGCGTGTTGTAGCGCTGGGCAGAGATGCGCAGCAGCCTCATCGCCGGGCGCGATGGACCACGCGTCGGTGGCCACGAGTAGACCGGGACCTGGATGCGGTGCCGCTCGAGCAGCTCTGCGTGCATCGGATCGTCGGCCAATGTCTCGCCCGGATCCCCTTCGGGCCACTGGTCGGCTGTTGCCTGCCTGGCCTGGGCCACTCGGGGAAGCGGCAGCGCCGACATCGCGCCAAGCATCTCATCGGGAACGGGCGGCTCCACGCCGAGCGCTCCGGCCAGCACGTCACGCGCCGCCAGGCACAGCCCTCGGTTGGCCGCCATGACGCCGGGCCAGCCATCGGGATGGAGCGCGGCCATGAGGTCGATGGCCTCGGGCAGGACCAGGAAGGGTGTCGGATCGGACGTGCCGGTCCATTCGAAGGCCAAACGAAAGCGCGATCGGTCGCGCCGGGGCGAGTTGGCACCGTGCGAGGTGACCAGCGGACGGATATCGGCCTGCCGATCGCGGCGGACGTGCAAGAAGGCGCTGCCCTTGGCGCCGCACAGCCACTTGTGCCCGTTCCCCGTGTAGTAGGCGGCGCCCAGCCCGTCAAGGTCGAGCGGCACCATGCCCGGGCCATGCGCGCCGTCCACCAGTGTGTCCACGCCGCGCACGGCAAGCGCCGCCACGATCCGCTCCACAGGGAAGATCACGGCAGTCGCGCTGGTCACGTGGCTGATGACGGCCAGCCGGGTCCTCGGCGTCACGGCGTTCAGCATCGCCGCCTCCACCTCCGCCGCTGCACGCAACGGAAAGGGGATGCTGGCTATCACGATCCTGGCGCCGCTCCGCCGGGCCGCCTCCCGCACGGCGTTGAGCGTCGCGTTGTACTCGTGGTCCGTGGTGAGCACCTCGTCCCCCGGTCGCCACTCCCTGGCCAGCGAGGCAAGCACCGTGTTGACCCCGGCCGTGGCGTTGGCAACCCAGGCAAGGTCGTCCGGATCAGCTCCGAGGAAGGCTCCCAGGGCACCCTGGGCTTTCTCCAGCAACGGCTCCAGATCAGCGGCCAGGAAGCGCACCGGGTCCCGCTCCATGCGTTGCCGCCACGCCGTCTGGGCGTCCAGCACGGCGGCCGGACAGGCACCGAACGAGCCGTGGTTGAGGAAAGTGAGATCAGGATCCAGCAGCCACCCTGTGCGCGCGCCGGACGACGCCAGTGGCGATGAAGCGGAATGGTCTTCTGGCACGGAGCGAGTGTGCTTCACCTCCCGTGCCCTTGCCACTCCGCGGCACGATCTCTGCGGTCACAGGCCGCGGATGAAGATCCCCAGCAGCAGGATCACCGTGGCGACGATGTAGGACCAGACGCCGATGAGCTCGCCGCTGAAGCCCATCACGCCGGGCAACACGCCCGCGAACGTGCCCAGCACACCGATCACTACGAGTATCAGCGCCACTCCTATGGTGAGCAGCCGGGGGGCGTGCTGGTTGGGTCCGCCGCGCATCCTCATGGTCAGATGCCCCGCAGCAGCGAGCCGAGCACGAGCAGCAGCGGGGACGCCAAGAGGCTGGCGTAGGCGATCGTCCGGTCGGCGATGAGTCCCAGGATGTCTCGCTCGATCCCGCGCGGCAGGCTCAGGCCGGTGATGAGGTCGCGTACGGTCTCGAGGTCCACGAGCGTGCCCGCCACCCCGATCGCCAGGAGCGCGAGCGCGATGAGCACGGTCACCATCCTGGGCGGGTTCGGTCGGAGAGTCATCGGCGGCAGTATATCGACCGATGTGAAGGCCGTGAGCGGAACTGCCGCCCGGCCCCGGCCGTCTCGCGCCCCATGAAAGCCCTCCCTGCCCTGCTCGTGCTCACCTTCACCATCACGGCCTGCGGCTCTGCCGCGGCCCCTCCTTCCGACGCATCCGGCTCTCCCCGCCCGCCGGCCAGCCCGCCCGGCTCGGCATCCCCGTCCGATCCCGCGAACCCCTCTCCGACCACCTCCGCATCCAGCCCATCCGCTCCCACTTTGCCCGACCCGTCGGGATCCGGCGACGCCAGTGATGACCTCGTGCTGCGCATCGATAGCGACGGCGGCTTGGCCGGTCCCGACCAGAGTGCCCTCAGCATCCCGCAGATCTCCATCTATGCCGACGGTCGCGTCGTCAGCCAGGGCGCCCAGATCGCCATCTATCCGGGTCCGGCGCTGCCCCCTTTGATGCTCTCGCGGCTCTCACCAGCGGGCCTTGATCGAGTGCTGGAGCAGGCTGCCGTGGCCGGGCTTGCCGGCGACGATCGGGACTACCCGATGCCCAGCGTCGCCGATGTGCAGACCACGATCTTCACGGTGGTGGTCGACGGTGACGCCCACGTCGTCACGGCCGAGGGCCTCGGTCTGGAGTCCGGCCGCGAGGGTGAGCTGGATGCCACCGAGCTCCAGACACGACGAGCCATGCTCGAGTTCCAGGGCGCGCTTACCAACCTCCAGCCCTGGCTGGGCACGGACCTCATCGCCGAAGGGCTGCCCTACGAGTTCGA
>JBBSMF010000097.1:0-5627 GCA_038233295.1 Candidatus Limnocylindrales bacterium
AGCCCGGCCATCTCCGTGGCCAGGTTGGGCTGATAGCCCACGGCGGAGGGCATCCGGCCCAGGAGCGCCGACACCTCGGAACCGGCCTGGGTGAAGCGGAAGATGTTGTCGATGAAGAGCAGCACGTCGCGGCCCTGATCGCGAAAGTACTCGGCCATGGTCAGGCCGGTGAGGCCCACCCGCAGCCGCGCGCCGGGGGGCTCGTTCATCTGCCCGAAGGCCATCACGGTCTTCTCGATGACGCCCGACTCGGTCATCTCGCGGAGCAGGTCGTTGCCCTCGCGGGAACGCTCGCCCACGCCGGCGAAGACGGAGTAGCCGCCGTGCTCCTGCGCCACGTTGCGGATCAGCTCCTGGATGATGACCGTCTTGCCCACGCCGGCACCGCCGAACACGCCCACCTTGCCGCCTTTGGCGAAGGGCGCGATGAGGTCGATGACCTTGATGCCCGTCTCGAAGACCTCGGTGGCCGTGGCCTGCTCCTCGAAGGAGGGCGCCGAACGGTGGATGGGATAGGACTCCTCCGCCTTCACCTCGCCCTTGCCGTCGATGGGCTGGCCCAGCACGTTGAAGACGCGACCCAGGGTCGCCTCGCCGACCGGCACGGTGATGGGCGCGCCGGTGTCCACGGCCTCCACGCCGCGCGCCAGGCCGTCCGTGGCGGTCATGGCGATGGCCCGCACCCAGTCGTTGCCCAAGTGGCCCTGGACCTCCGCCACGAGCGGCTCGCCGGGGCGCAGGATCTCCACCGCGTTGTAGATGGCGGGGAGCTGGCCGGAGGGAAACTCGATGTCCACCACCGGTCCGGTGATGGCGATGATGCGCCCCGTGGCGCGCGTCGTGGCGGTAGGCGAAGCGGCACCGCCCGCGGCGGGTGATCCGGTGGCGGTGGCTGTGGCGGTGGCGCTGTGGGTCACGGTGTTGGTCGGTTCGGGGGTTACGGCGGCCATGGTCGTGGTCTTCCTCCTGAAGCGGCTAGGACGCGCTGGCCCCGGTCGCGATCTCGATCATCTCGCGGGTGATGTTGGTCTGGCGGACCTTGTTGTAGGTGAGCGTCAGGTCCTCGATGAGCTCCTGCGCGTTCTCCGTGGCGTTCTTCATGGCCACCATGCGCGCCGACTGCTCGCTGGCCGTCACCTCCAACACGGCCTGGTAGAGGCGCGTGGCCACGTATCGCGGCAGGAGAGACTCCAGGACCGAGGCCGCGTCCGGCTCGAAGATGAACTGATTGCCGGTGATGCCCGTGCCCGCGCTCTCGGTGGGCTCGATGGGCAGCAGCCGGGCCACGTGGGGACGCTGCACCAGTGTCGAGACGAACGAGGGATGGACCAGGTCGATGGTGGCATAGGTGCCGGCCAGGTAGTCGTTGGTGATGAGGCGCGCCAGCGGCAACACCTCGGCGAAGGTCGGTCGATCGCCGAAACCGTCGAAGCTGGCGGCGATGGGCACCCGCGCGCGGCGCATCGCGCCATTGCCCTTGCGCCCGACGGTCACCACCGCGATGTCCTCCGTGTGCTCCGTGATCTCACGCGCGGCGAAGCGGATGGTGTTCGTGTTGAGCGAGCCGGCCAGGCCGCGATCGGTGGTGAACAGGACCAGCAGTCGCGTGCCGCCCTCGCGCCGCGCCAGAAGCGGGTGATCCTCGTCGCCCAGCACGGAGGCGAGATCGGCCAGCACCTCGTCCAGCTTGTCGCTGTAGGGCCGTGACTGGAGGGTCGCGTCCTGGGCGCGCTTCAGCTTCGAGGCAGCCACGAACTGCATAGCGCGGGTGATCTGCTTGATGTTCCGCACGGACGAGATGCGCCGACGGATCTCTCGCTGACTGGGCACGACCTGGTCGCTGCCTCCCTTGGCTGTGGACTGCGGCCGGTCAGGCCGTGAAGGTCTCCTTGAAGGCTTCCGTGGCCTCCTTGAGGGCAGCTGTGATCTCGTCGTCGAGCGCACCCTTCTCGCGGATCGAGGTCAGCAGGTCAGGTCGATCGGACTCCAGGAAGCGATAGAAGCGGCCCTCGAAGTCCCTGATGCGTGGCGTGGGCACGTCGTCCAGGTAGCCGTTGGAGACGACCCACAGGATGGCCACCTGCTGCTCCACGGGGAGCGGCTGGAACTGGGGCTGCTTGAGGACCTCGGAGGTCTTCTCGCCCCGCGTCAACTGGCGCCGCGTCGCGGCATCCAGGTCCGAGGCGAACTGGGCGAAGGCCGCCAGCTCACGGTACTGCGCCAGGTCCAGCTTGAGCGGCCCGGCCACCTTGCGCATGGCCTTGATCTGCGCCGCGGAGCCCACGCGCGAGACGGAGATGCCCACGTTGAGAGCGGGCCGCTGGCCTGCGTTGAAAAGGTCCGACTCCAGGTAGATCTGGCCGTCCGTGATGGAGATGACGTTGGTGGGGATGTAGGCCGAGACGTCGTTGGCCTGGGTCTCGATGACCGGCAGCGCCGTGATGGAGCCGCCGCCGTTCTCATCGTTGAGCCGCGCGGCTCGTTCCAGCAAGCGGGAGTGCAGGTAGAAGACGTCCCCGGGATAGGCCTCGCGGCCGGGCGGGCGGCGGAGCAGCAGCGACATCTCACGGTAGGCCCAGGCGTGCTTGGTCAGGTCGTCATAGACCACCAACGCATCACGGACGGTCTGGCCGTCCAGCTCCACTCCGTTCTCCATGATCTCTTCGCCCATGGCCGCCCCCGCGTAGGGCGCCAGGTACTGGACGGGAGCCGGATCCTCGGCGCCGGCCACGACCACGATGGTGTGGCCCATGGCGCCGTGCTGCTCCAGGGTAGCCACCGTCTTGGCCACGGTGGAGAGCTTCTGCCCGATGGCCACGTAGATGCAGACGACGCCCTTGCCCTTCTGGTTGATGATCGTATCGATGGCCACGGCCGTCTTGCCCGTCTGGCGGTCACCGATGATGAGTTCGCGCTGGCCGCGGCCGATGGGGATCAGCGCGTCGATGGCCTTGATGCCGGTCTGGAGCGGCGTGTCGACCGACTGCCGGGTGATGACGCCGGGTGCCACACGCTCCACCGGCCGGGTGGCAGCGCCGGTGATGGGGCCGCGCTCGTCCAGCGGCCGGCCCAGGGGATCGACCACGCGTCCGATGAGCGGCGCCCCGGCGGGCACCTCCACCACCCGCCCCGTGGTCTTGGCCGTGTCGCCTTCCTTGATCTTGGTGTAGTCGCCCAGGATGACCGCGCCGACGGTCTCCTCCTCCAGGTTGAGGGCCATGCCCATCACGCCGTCGGGGAACTCGATGAGCTCCGAGGCCAGCGCCCCGGCCAGGCCGTAGATGGTGGCGATGCCGTCACCGACCTCCACCACGGTGCCCACGGAGCGGGTCTCGACGCCGGCATCGAACTGGTCGATGGCGGAGCGGATGATGGTCGTGATGTCGTCAGAGCGGATGGCCATGTGAAGAGGATCCCCTTGCGGCTGGTGCTACAGAGCGCCGGCTGCCAGCCGGCTGCGCAGGCGTTCGAGTCTTCCCCGCACGCTGCCGTCGATGAGTCGATCGCCCAGGCGGACGACGACGCCGCCCAGGATGGCGGGGTCGACCGTGAAGTCCATGGCCACGCGCCCACCGGTCATCTCCGTGAGGCGCTGGCGGAGCGCCCCCTCCTCGGTCGGGTCGAGGGGCGCGGCACTGACGATGGTCGCCTCGGTGATGCCCTCCCGCCGCCGGTAGAGCCGCTGGAACTCTTCGGAGACGGCGGGCAGGAGGTCGATGCGGCCGCGGCGGAGCAGCAGCCGCGCCAGGTTGAGCGCGGGCGCGGAGATGCGCTCTGCCGTGATGCGTCCGGCCAGATCGGCGCGAGCCTCGTAGGGCACGGCCGGGTTGGCCAGCACGCGCAGGGCGTCCTCCCGGCCAAGGATCTCGGCCGCGGTCGCCAAGTCGGAGCGCCACACGTCGACCGTGCCGTCACGCTGGGCGATCTGGAAGGCCGCCTCAGCGTAGCGCCGGGCGGAGCCGCGGCTCTTGGCCATCAGTTACGTGCCGCCGCGTCACGGCCACTGACGTCGGACAGGAACTCGTCCACCAGACGGCGCTCTCGCGCCGTGTTCATGGTCTCGCCCACCACCTTGCCCGCCGCCAGGAGTGCCAGATCGGCCACCTGGGAGCGAACGTCGCTGACGGCTCGCTGCCGCTCGGCATCGATCTCCGCGACCGCCTGCTCGCGCAGGCGCTCCAGCTCCGAGCGAGTCTCGCCCAGCTCTCGCTCACGCGTCTCGTCGGACGTGCGCTGAGCACGGGTGAGGATGTCGTTGGCCTCGCGGCGCGCCTCCGCCAGGACCTGCTGACGCTCCTGGGCTGCCTTGTCCCGATCCACCCGCGCCGCGTCTGCATCACGCAGCCCCTGCTCGATCCGTGCCCGTCGGTCCTCCAGGGTGGCGCCGATGCGCCGGAAGGCCACGAAGTACAGGATGAGCAGCAGGATGAGGAAGCTGGCCGCCTGGGTGATGACCCAGAACAGGTTGATCTGGAACTCGGCCGGCCCTTCGGCGCCCGCTTCCGTGTACAGGACGAGCGCCTCGCGGAGCTGACCGCCTGCGATGGCAAGTATCTCCACGCCGGTCCTCTACGCTCCGCCGCCGCCGAGGAAGATGGCCAGGATGCCCACCACGACGGCAAGCACGCCCAGGCCTTCCGCGAAGGCCGCGCCGATGATGAACGTGGCACGGATCTGGGGCGCTGCATCCGGGTTGCGGCCGATGGCGCTGGTGGCCATGCCGGTCAGGATGCCGATGCCCAGCCCCGGGCCGATGACGCCGAGCGCCGCGAGTCCGGCTCCGATCTGTTCCATGTGCTGTCGATCCTCCTACCTGCCCGGCTGAGGCCGGGTCAATCTGGGCTGATGGGGTTCAGGCGGCGACGGTGCCGAGGGGAGACTCCGGCTCGATGTTGCCTTCCGGCAGGTCCGGATCGTGGGCCTCGTGATGCTCCTCATGATCGTCGTGCCGTTCGATGGCCGCGATGGTGAACATGAGGGCCAGGATGGCGAAGATGAGGGCCTGCATGAAGTTGAGCAGCACCTCCAGGCCGAGCATGGCCACGGGGATGAGGAAGACGGTCAGGGCGGAGATGACGCCCAGGGCGATCTCCCCGGCATAGATGTTGCCGAAGAGTCGCATGGAGAGCGTGACCGGCTTGACGAACTCCAGCAGGAACTCCAGGAAGCCCACGAAGAGCGCGATGACTCCGTTGGCAGGGCCCTCCTTGAAGCCCTTCAGGCTGAAGAACTTGCCCAGATAGCCCCGCACGCCCAGGACGCGCACACCCTCGAAGTGGAACATCACGAAGGCGACCAATGCCAGCCCGATGGTCACGTTGACGTCGCTGGTCGGCGCGCGCAGCTCCAGGGTGCGACCCACGAAGGGCAGCAGCCCGCTCCAGTTAGAGAGCAGGATGAAGAGGAAGAAGGTCACGAAGACGGGCACGTAGCGGCGCGCCGGCGGGCCGCCAAGGGACGTGGCGAAGCCGGCCAGCCCCTCGTAGACGTACTCCAGCGCATTCTGGCGCTTGCCCGGCACCTGGCGGATGCCCAGCGAGAGGAGCACCACCAGGACCACCAGGACGGCCATCACGATCCAGCCCGTGAGGATGGAGCTGGGGATGGTCAGGTCGAAGATGAGCAGG
>JBBSMF010000098.1:0-5598 GCA_038233295.1 Candidatus Limnocylindrales bacterium
ACGCCCCTGGTCAGCTGCGTCCTGAAGAAGATGGGAATAGCCACCAGACCGGCTATCAGTGCCTGGATGATGAGACTGCCCGACCCGGGATCGATGTACGCGAAGACCATCAGCGTCTACCCCTTTTTGACTGCCCGCTGAACCCTCTCCGGCCAGCGAGTCGGCGGAGGATAGCAGAGCGATCGGTCCGTACGACGGAAGATCGCCGCATCGCGCGCCGCACGGCGATCAGGGAGGCAGCACGCCGGGAGAGGGCACCGCGTCGAGCGGCCGGACATCGGGAGGGGTAGCGATCACTTCCGTCACATCTCGAAAGTCGTAGATGTGATCATTGTCTGGCCAAGTGAAGCTGCGGTCGGGCAGCAGCGGTAGATCCACCCCGAAATAACGGGAGAAGATCAGTCGAAACGTGTTCACCGACGTGATGGAGGCGTGGACGGTACCGGGACCAGCATCGGGAAGGTACATGGCGTTCAGTATCCCGAACCGGACCTGGAGATACTCCGCCTCACGATCGCTCCAGTCGATATCCGTCCTGGCGAAGGGACCTTCGTCGCCCTGCACGATGATGATGGGCTGGTCCTCAGAAGGCAGGGCCAGAAGTTGCTCGATGGTCTCCTTGATGCGCGCGTCCGTGTACGCCAGCTGTCCGCCGTATAGCCGACTCTCCGGCTCGGATCCTTCCTCCTCTTTGGTCACTGGGCGCCCATCCGCCCGGAAGACATACGGCGAATGCGGTAGCAAGACGTGTGCGAAGATGAATTTGGGGCCCGGCTCGTCGCGTATATGCGTCAGCTCGCGGAACTGGAACTCCGCGATACGACCGTGCCGCTCACGAAGCGTGGGCGCCTGATCCTGCTTACCGATCAGACGGCGTACCGCCGGGACGATGGTCGTCTCGCGCAGCACGGCGGAGAACTCGGACTCGGGGTCGTACGCTCGCGACTCGTCCGCCTGCGGATTCGTAGCGGTCGGCCCGAACCAGGAACCGAGATGGACGTATCGGTAGCCCTGTGCCTTGAGGAACCGACCGACCGCATGGTCCCGGATCATCGCTCGGGCTGGCGTGCGGTCGGATGTATCGCGACCGTATCGAGTGGTCAGGTGGTCCAGGTACGTCATGTTGAGCGTGGCCGCCAGGGAGAAGTCGGTGGCGCGGTAGTTCGCGTGACTCTTGGTGGCCACCTGGAAGCCGTGCTCACTCAGCCATTCGGGAAGGTCGCTGTCGATCCCGAAGTGATAGTCGAGGCTCCATTCCGAGCCGTATCGATCGAAGACGAGATAGTAGATATCGCGCTTCAGGGACGTCGCGCCGTCAGCGGGCTGCGCCGCCCCGGTGATTCCCTCGCCCGTCGAGACGGCGGCGCGTTCGATCTCCCGCGGCACGATCGTGACTAGCGTCATGGCGACCAAGATCGTTGCCACGACGTTCAGAAAGGTGGTGAGACGCGGCAGCAGCTGCCCGGCCCGGATAGCGAGGATCGTCGTCAGCACGATGAAGATGCTCCACGCCACCAGCTGCGTACGCAGACCGAGGCCCAGGGAGGCCAGGGGTCCTTCGGCATGGCCATAGCCGAAGAAGGCGACCACGACCGCCGACGTCACGATGGCTGCCCGTGTCAAGTTCCTGAATACGATGCCCACAAGCAGCAGAACGGTCGAGGCACCCAGGACCGCGATGGTCAGCGGCTGCAGCACGTCGCTCGCGGTCAGTTCACTGATATTGGAGGCGTACAGGAACAGCACGGCATAGGCCGCGAACAGCACGGGATGCAGAGGCACCAGGGCAAGAGACGAACGCGACCGGTCTCGTGCGTCGATCGCCACCCCTCCAGATATCTGCGAGCCGCCAGTGTAGCGAGAGGAAGGCCTGGATGATCGCCGCCGCAGTCGGTCTCTACGCACCGGCGTTCAACGCCAGCGCCTTCGTGTAGGCACGGACATGGACATCCGCGCAACGCTCCACGGAGAAGCGCTCTTCCACACGTGCCCGTGCCGCTCGACCCATGCTCGCACTACGGTCTCGGTCCTCGAGTATCCGCACGGCGGCACTGGCCAGGTGCTCGTCACTCAACGCGGGAACGACGAGACCAGTGACGCCCTCCTCGACGATCTCCGTCACGCCGCCCACGTCCGTGGCCACCACCGGGAGGCCGCTGGACATCGCCTCCAACAGCACCGTCGGGATGCCCTCAGAACGTGGCACCGAGGCCAAAGCGAAGAGGTCGAAGCCCTGGAGCTGCCGGTCGATATCCTGGCGGGCGCCCAGGAACAGCACATCGGTGCCGTCCCTAAGCCCGAGCTTCGCCACGCGGAGACGCAGCTGCCGCGAGTAGGAGCGGTGCGCGTCGTACTCCGCACCGATCAGCACCAGCCGCGCGTCCGGGATCTGGCGGCGAAGCCGCCCGAATGCCTCGATCAGCGTAGCGATCCCCTTTTGCGGGTTTATGTTGGCCACGGAACCGACCACCGGCACGCCCTCAGGGATGCCCCATCGCTGGCGCACGTAGGCACGCAGCTCCGGCTGCGGGCGGAAGGCGTCGGTATCCACGGGAGGCACGAAGGGAACCACCCGCGATGCCACCCGGCGCCACCCAGGGAAGGCGGACAGCACCTTGCGCCCGGTGGGCATGACCACCGTGGCCAGCGCGCGGACCCAGAGCATCGCGGCCCAGGCCACCGGTCGCGGCGCGCGCGTGTCCAGGAGCTGCCAGACCACCGGCACGCGCTCAGCGCGGGCGGCCAATGCAGCATGTGGATTGACCAGCCCGCCGACCTGGACGATGTCGATATCCTGAGCGCGGATGCAGTGGCGGATGGCCAGCACCTCGGGCACGAAGCCCAGCGCGAACCGCGCCTGGAGGAGAGGGTTTGGCCGGGCCCGAAGGCTGTGCAGCGGCATCCGCTCGACCGTGATGCCTGCCCGTGTCAGGCGCTCGGGCGCATCTCCGGGCGTATCGGGCAACAGCACGACCGTCTCGTAGCCGCGCTCTCGGAGCGGTCCGGCCAGACGTAGTGCCTGGTTGTGCGGTCCGCCGAAGACGGCGTGGTGGATGACGAAGAGGACGCGGCGAGAAGGGCCCTCCCTATACTCGCTGACCATGACCTCCACCGTCGCCTCGCGCCCTTCGCAGACCGGGCCCGGGCGCGGCCTTGAGCCAGATGCGCGGTCGCTGGGCAGGCCGGCTCCCGACTTCTTCATCGTCGGTGCACCGGGCTGCGGCACCACGTTCATGCATGAGCATCTTCGGGCGCATCCCGCCATCTTCATGCCGGAGCTCAAGGAGCCGAGCTACTTCTGCCCGGACCTCGACTCCGGGTCCCCGGCCGACGCACGCATCTTCACGCGCGACCTTGGGAGCTACCTCGCCCTCTTCGAGGAGGCCACGGTGGGGCAGATCGCGGGCGAGGCGTCGCCCTTCTATCTTTACTCGACGGAGGCGGCCGGGCGCATCGCTGCCTTCCGACCCGACGCTCGCATCATCATCATGCTGCGCGACCCGGCCGACATGATCCGCTATCTGCACGCGCGACGTTACTTCGTGGGCAGCGAGGATATCGAAAGTTTCGAGGAGGCACTGGCGGCGGAAGACGCTCGAAAGCGCGGTCACCGGCTGCCCGCTGACGTCTGGAACGTCAAGGGGCTGCAGTACCGCCAGGTGGGGCGCTACGCCGAGCAGGTCGAGCGATATCTCTCCCTGTTCCCGCCCGAGCGGATGAAGATCATCATCTTCGAGGAGTTCCGGGCGAATCCTGCTGGGACCTATCGCGAAGTGCTGCTCTTCCTGGGCATCGACTCCGATCCGGGGATGCCACTCGAGCAGGTGAACCCGAGCCTCGGCGTCCGCAACCGTCGACTTCATCGGTTCCTTCTCACGCCCTCCCTGCGCAAGGGCTTTCGCCGCGTGGCCCCTGCCCGACTCAGGGAGAACGTCCGTTCCCTGATCATCCGGATCAATGCACGGCCCCAGCGGCCGGACTTCGATCCTGATCTGCGCAGACGCCTGCAAGCTGAGCTTCGGCCGGATGTAGAACGCCTCAGTCAAAGCATCGGACGTGACCTGACGGCGATCTGGTACCGACCGGTGCGTCATGCCCAGGCATCCGAACCTCCCTCCTCGTAGACCGACCGCAGCCGCCGGAGATCGCGCTCTCCCATGGCATCCAGCACGGTCCAGCGGCCTGGGCGCGTGCTGCGGCCCTGGTGGACGGCCATCATGAAGTCATCCGTCGAGAGTCCCAGATCCTGGGGCATCACGGGCAATCCAGTCGCTCGAAAGAAGCGCACGAGGTCGTGGCAGGGCTCATCGCGGAGCACGAAGGCAGCGACCGTCGCCAGGGCGACCTGCAGCCCGTGGTGCCGCGGCCGATCGAGGATGCGGTCCAAGGCGTGGCTGATGAGGTGCTCCGATCCGCTGGCCGGTCGTGACGAACCGGACATCTCCATCGCGATCCCGCTGAGGATGAGTCCGCGGATGAGCCGCTCCTGGAAGTCACGGCGCGCCACGTCGGCGTCCGCCTGGATGACGGAACCGGCAGCGGCTTCCGCGGTCAGACAGGCGAAGTCGTCGATCGGCTCCCCGCGGGACTCATGGGCCATCCGCCAGTCGCGCACCGCAGAGAGATTGGAGACCAGATCCCCCAGCCCCGAACGCCATGTCTCGACGGGAGCCGAGCCGAGCTCCTCCATATCCACCACGACGCCCGCCGGGATCCGCGCGCCCAACGATCTCGGACGCCCATCGGCCGAGTAGATCACCGCCACCGGCGAGCAGATGCTGTCGCTTGACGCCTGGGTCGGCACGCTCAGGAAGTCCACGGTGCTCTTTGCGGCGGCCATCTTGGCAACGTCCAGCAGCCGACCTCCTCCGACGCCCACCACCACGTCGGGACGGAGGGACGCGATGCCCGCCACCACCGCCTCGACCGAACGCTCGTTGTTGGCAGCCGCCACGAGCTCCAGCATGTCCACTCCCACCCGTCGCGCCTCGTTCACCACGCGGGTCCCGTACCCAGTGCCGGAAGCCGGACCGGAATGGATCGCGAGATAGCGACGGGGCTGCTCCGCGAGCTCTGCGAGGGAAGCGACCGCGGCGGGCACGCCCTGCACGATGCGCAGGAGGCGCGGGATGCGCACCGACCGGTGTGCCGGACCGATCACCGGCCACCACGTGCGCCGAGCGCACGGGCGACCTGCACCGCGCGCTCGAAGTCGACCAGATCGTCCACCTCCGTCCAGGCTCGCCCCTTCACCGATACGGTGCCGATGGACAGCTCCGCCGCGACCCGGTCGAAGGCGTCTTCGTAGTACAGATCCGTCTGACCGTCGGCTACCAGCTGGCGGGCATGGCGGATCACGGCTGCCGCGCCGGCCCTGTCGAATCGGGCGATCCCGATGTACTCACCGGCAGACGTTCCAGCGGGAAGGCCCTTGCTGATCCGACGCACGAGACCCTGGCCGTCCAGCTCGACCTTCATCTCCTCCGTGCCGAGCGGCTCGTCCAGATCGATGGCCAGCCAGCAACCCTGTCCGGCCGAGGCCACGTCGCGCAGGATGGAGGCGTCGAAGACGATGTCCGAGTTCAACAGGCAGAAACC
>JBBSMF010000099.1:0-5595 GCA_038233295.1 Candidatus Limnocylindrales bacterium
AGGATGGCCTGGGCCTCGGGCAGGGTCCGCTCATAGCCCGCCGCGTACTGCGGGGAGAACAGCGGGATGGCCGTCGAACCGTAGGAGAAGACGTAGTTGATGGGCTCGCCTCCGGCGAGCTTGTCCGCCACGCGCGGGTGCAGCGTGAACGTGGAGCCGTCCTTGAGGGTGCCGGTCTCGGGCCAGTCATCGCCGGGGGCGGCCGACGTGCCCGCGTCGGTCGGGGCGGCCGACGTCTCCGCGTCGGTCGGGGCGGTGGTCACGTCCGCCACGTCGGTCGGGGCGGTGGTCGTCGCCACCTGGCTCGGAGCGGACGAGGCGGCCGGCGTGTTGCACGCCGTGACCGCCAGGCTGACCGCGGCCAGGAGCGTCAGGGCCCCTCGAGATCGGATGCGCATGGAGAACCTCCTCGGGGTCGAAGGGACGTCGTCCTCACGTCGCCCGGTACCTCACGGGCGGTTCAGTATCGTTTCCAGAGCAGGTGGATGTCAACGTTACTGGAAAGGATTGCGCCGGGTCACCAGGTCACCAGCCCGCCGCTGTAGTTGATGGCCTGCCCGGTCATGTAGCCGGCCTCATCTGAGAGGAGAAACCAGATGGCTCCGGCGCACTCAGCGGCGGAGGCGGCGCGGCCAAGCGGCACGGTCTTGTTGCGGGCCTCGGACAGCTCCTCGACCGTCAAGCCGCGCTCGGCGGCCACCGCGGCCAGCACTCGGTCCTGCATCGGCGTGTCGATGATGCCCGGACAGATGGCGTTGACGCGCACGCCGTTCGAGGCGAAGGCGTAAGCGAACGAACGCGTGATGGAGAGCACCGCGGTCTTGGATGAAGCGTAGACGGCCGCCTCCGTGGTCGTGGCCAGCTTGGCCGACGATGATGAAAGGTTCACGATGGCACCGCCCGAGGGCATCGTCCGCCCGATGCGGGAGACGAGGTCCCAGGTGGCTTCCACGTTGACGGCGTAGATGTCGCGCAGGTCCTGCACGGTGAACTCCAGGATCGGCTTGAGCCGGATGATGCCTGCGGCGTTGACCAGGAAGTCCACTCCCCCACCAAGGGCCACCAGTCGATCGCGGTCCGCGTCGCTGGCCAGATCGCCCACGAACGGAGTCGCTCCCCCTTCGAGCAGCGGCGCAAGGCCGGCCTCGTTAAGGTCGGCCGCGATGACCGTGGCGCCCTCGTCAAGAAGCCGCCGTGTGACAGCCTGACCGATGCCGCTCGCGGCTCCCGTGACGACCGCTCGCCGGCCCGACGCGCCCATGCTGCCTCCATCTCGATATCCTCACCGGAAACGGTTGCGATGATACGTGACGAGGCGGCGCCGAAAGCGCTCGAGGAGGGAGACATGGGTGGGTGGCTTGAGGGAAAGGTCATCGTCGTGACCGGCGGCGCCCGCGGCATCGGCGAGGCCATCGTGAGACGCGCGGTGACCGACGGCGCCCGCGCCGTGGTGGCCGATCCGGACGACCCGGAGTCGCCCCTAGAACGCACGCGCTACGTGCGCTGCGACGTCTCCGACCGGGCTTCCGTCGAGGCGTTCTTCGCTTCCATCGCTGACCACGAGGGAGGCGTGGACATCTTGGTCAACAACGCCGGCATCCAGCGCGTGGGCTTGACCGAGACCTTCGATCCGGTGGTCTGGGAGCAGGTCATCCAGACCCACCTGATGGGCACCTTCCACTGCAGTGCGCTGGCCATCGGGTCGATGCGCCAGCGTGGCGCCGGGTCGATCGTCCAGATCGCGTCGGTGGCGGGACTCATCGCGCTGCCTGGGCGCGGTCCCTACTCGGCAGCCAAGGCGGCGATGATGAGCCTGACTCGGGTGATGGCCGTGGAGGTCGCCGCGCTCGGTATCCGGGTCAACGCCGTGGCTCCCGGCTCGACCCGTACCGCTCTCGTCGAACAGGGCCTGCGCGACGGCTCCCTCCGGCTCGAGTCCATCCTGTCCGAGATCCCCCTGGGCCGCCTGGCGACACCTGACGAGATCGCCGGCACGGTGCTCTTCCTGGCCTCGCCCGACGCTGCCTACATCACGGGCCAGACCATCGTCGTCGACGGTGGCTGGTCGATCCTGGGCATCCACGATCGGCCCGAATGGCTGACCGCGGCGCCCGTCACGAGCGCGGGTTGATCGCTCCACGGAATAGCGGTATGCCTTCGACCCCCACGTCGACGCGCCAGAGGCGGCCGTCCATCGGCGCGTCCGTAGTGATCTCGGTCACGTCTCCGAAGTCGGTGATGATCAGCGCCCTCCCATGGAAGACGCAGTTGAGCGGCACGCCGCCAGTCTCGAGGAAATCCTTGTGCTTGCCATCGTGAGCGAGGATGTCGACCCCGCCGGCCATGAAGGCCGTGACCCACAGGTCGCCGTTGGCGGCGATCTTGAGCCCGTCCGGGATGTGGCCCTCCGGCAGCTGCGCGATCTGCTCCGAGCGACCACCCGACCGCCGACGGTAGACGCCGCGCTCATAGGAGTCGACCCACACGATGGATCCGTCCGGCTCGGCCGTGATCCCGTTGGGGTAAGCCGCCGGCACCTCCTCCAACAGCTCACCGGTCCCGTCGCGGTCCAGCGCGAAGACACGGCCGGGCCGGCGGTCGTCCGGCAGATAGTCGGCCGGGTCCGTGAAGTACAGCCGCCCATCCGGCCCGAATGTCAGGTCGTTGGGCGCCTGGAGCGCGATGCCATCGACCTCTGCGGTCACCTGCTCGACCCGCCCGTCCGGCCACGCCTTCTGGATCGACGGGGTGCCCATGACCTCGGCCTTCCAGGTCCCGGCTGTTCCGCCGTTCTGCGTGATGTAGACCGCGCCGTCGGAGCCCAGCATGCAGGCATTCGGTCCGCCACCGCAGGCCGCGTAGTCGTGGATGCCGCGCTCGGCGGACCAGGCCACGATCTTGCCGGTGTACGTCTCGACCATGATGATCCGGCCGTCGGGCAAGACGTCCGGGCCCTCGGGATGACCGAGCCCCGTCGCCAGCGTTTCGATCGGTCGGCGCATCGTGTCCTCCTGTGACGGTGATCGGCCGCAGCGGCCTCAGGCTGCGGGCGGCTTCTGGAAGAGTTCCACGGCGTAGCCGTCGGCATCGGCCATGTAGCAGCTGCGTGCCCCCTGATTGGGCCCGGCATCGATATCGACCACGCCCTTCGAGCGGGCACTGAAGCCAAGCCCCACAAGGCGCTCATACAACGTCCCTACGTCATCGACATACAGGCACAGGTGCCCGGCGCCGGGGTCGCATGGCCGCGAAGATGCGGGGAGGCGCTCGATGCCCGCGTACTGAAGCAGCTCCACGAAGCCGCCGCCCGGGAGGTTCAGGTAGACCGCCCGGATGTGATCGAACGTAATGCCCAGCACAACCTTGAGGTAAGGCGCATCCAGGATCCGGTCGAAAGCCGCCTCCAGGCCCAGGCCGTCGCGGTAGAAAACGAGGGCCCGATCCATGTCGCTGACAGTGATCCCGCCGTGGAAGAAGCCGGTCACCGAGGCCATCGGCGGCTCAGCTCAGGGAGCGGCGGTCGGTGGCTCGCTGGTCGACGGTGTGGCGGGCCACGTAGTCGAGGTCCAGCTCGATCCCGAAGCCGGGCCGCTCGGGCAGGGTGTAGGTACCGCCGGCGATGCGCGACGACATGTCCGTCAGGCGCCAGAAGAACGGGTCGCGCTCCTCGTCGAAGCACTCCACGAAGGTGTGATCGGGCACGCTGGCGAGAAGGTGCGCGGCGATCTGCGGCTCCTCGTGATGGCCCAGCTGGACACCGAAGGCGGCAGCCAGGCCGGCGGCTTTGCGCCAGACCGTGGGGCCACCGGCCCAGGAGGCGTCGAAGTTGGATACGTCGATGGCGCCCTCCACGATGAGGTCGCGGATGCCGCGCAGGGTCGTCTCGCTCTGCCCGGCGCACACCGGGATGCCCGTCTGGTAGCGGACGTCGCGCATCCAGCGGCGGTCATTGGTCCAGCGGCAGGGCTCTTCGAACCAGCGGATGTCCAGGTCCGCGACGAGCCGTCCGAACTCGACGGCGCCGGCCCGGTCATAGCCCTGGTTGGCGTCGACCATGATGGCGAAGCTGGGGCCCGCCGCTTCCCGGGCAGCCCGCACGCGAACCGCATCCTCTGCCGGGGTCTTGCCGCCGACCTTGAACTTGATGCCGGCGAAGCCCTGCTCCAGGTAGCGTCCGACGACCGTCTGGACCCCCTCGAGCGAGAGGTGGTAGTAGCCGCCGATGATGCTGATGGGGATCCGGTCCGCGACACTGCCCCACAAACGGTGGAGCGGCAGCCCCACGGCACGCCCGAACACGTCCCAGATCGCGGCATCCAGGCAGGCGATAGCCTGCAGCGCTAGCCCGCGGTCGCGCAGGATGTCGTTGGTGGACGGCTCCATCGCGATCCAGGCGCCCTCGGGATCGCTCGCCGAGCGGCCGAGGATGCGCGGTGCGAGCTCGTCGTGGATGATGCCCACGATGAGCGCCTGCTCCGCGTCCGTGTCGCCGGCGTAGACCTCCGACGTCAGTCCGTCGGAGGTGGTCAAGCGGATCACGATGGTGCAACGCTTGTCCATGCTGTAGGCGCTGCCCGAGAACCGTCGACCGAGGGAAGCCCGCAGGGCGATGGTCTCGACCCGCTCGATGATCAACGCGTCCCGCCCCACGTCCGGGCGGATTGCCGGGGTCGGTCCGGCCGTCGCCGTCATCGACCGACGCTCGCCCGGACGGCCGCCACGACTCCTTCCACGCCCGGCAGCACCTCATCCTCGAGCGGCGGCGTATACGGGATGGGCAGGTCGTCGGGCAGGCTTAGGCGCCGCGGGGCGCTGGCCCAGCGGATGCCGCCGATGGTCAGCTCGCTGATGATCGTGGCACCCCAGCCGGCCGCGTGGACCTGCTCCTCGACGACGACCAGGCGACCGGTCTTCTCGACCGAGGTGCGCACGGTCGGCAGGTCGAGCGGGCGAAGCCAGCGCAGGTCGATGACCTCGGCATCGATGCCGTCGGCGGCGAGCTGCTCAGCGGCGGCCAGGGCGCGCTCGACCATGAGCAGCGTGGCCACGATGGTCACCTCGCTGCCGGGACGCACGACGGCCGCCTGGCCGATCCCCGCGATCTCACCGCGCGTCACCGGTCCCTTGCGACCATACAGACCCTTGTGCTCGTAGAAGAGCGTCGGATTGGGGTCGTTGATGGCGGCGCGCAGGAGGCTGTAGGCGCCGCCCGGCGAGGAGGCCGTGACCACGCGCAGGCCAGGCAGGTGCATGAACCAGCTCTCGCCCGTGGCGCTGTGCTGCGTCCCGAAGCGGCCAGTCGCGCCACAGATGGAGCGCACGGTGACCGGCACGGCGGTCTGCCCGCCGGACATGTAGCGGTACTTCGGCAGTTGGTTGACGATGACGTCGCCAGCCGTCGGCAGGAAATCGGCGAACATGATCTCGACGACCGGCCGCAGGCCAACCAGGCTCATCCCCAGCGCGACGCCTAGAAAGCCGTTCTCGCAGATGGGCGTGTTGCGGACGCGCTCGGTGCCGTACTTCTCGACAAGGCCGGCGTTCGTCTTGAATACACCGCCGTCCGACGTGACGTCCTCGCCCATGAGCAGGACC
>JBBSMF010000100.1:0-5569 GCA_038233295.1 Candidatus Limnocylindrales bacterium
CTCGTCGCCGAGCCGGATGTCCTGGACCACGACATCCAGCGCGTCCCCGCCGTCGATCAGCGCCCTGATCTCGGCCAGCGATCCGAGGGTGGCCACCACCTCGATGTCGGTTTCGCGCGCGAGCAGTGCCGCGGTCCCTTCGCGTAGCGCCGGGTGATCGTCGACGATGGCCACGCGGATGCGCGTCATGCCGCCCCCAGCCCCGTCCACTCCAGCCCGACGTGCGTGCCGCCACCAGCACTCGTACTCAACGTCAGTCGCGCGCCGATGGCTTCTGCGCGCTGCCCCATGGATGCCAGACCAGCCGGCCCTCGCGCTCTGCTCGCGTCGCCGCCTCCGCGTCGAGGCCAGGCCCCGAGTCATCCACGCTGAGTGAGACGGCCTCGGGTGTGGCCCGATACTGCACCGTGATGGGGGCTGCGCCATGCTTCAGCGCGTTTACGAGCGCCTCCTGAGCCACGCGGTACGCCGCGAGCTCGACTGGTGGCGGCGGCCGCAGCATGGTGCTGTGCTCCAGTCGCACGACGGCACCCGACCGTTGCGCAAGGCGCCCGACCAGCCACTCCAGCGCGGGCCCCGTACCGAGGTCGTCGAGGATGGGCAGACGCAACTCGCTGCCGATCGCTCGCAGCTCGTGTGCGACGGAGCGCGCGATGGCCGCCCCGTCCACTTCCCGGTGGTCGTCCAGTAGCTGGACGAGCAGTGTGATGTCCGCAAGTGGCCCGTCGTGGAGCACCGAGGCCAAGCGGGTCCGTTCGGCCTCGGTCGCCGCCACCACACGGTCGCGCTGCACGGTCGCGCTCGATGCGAGCCGCGCGAGCGGCGCCACGGCGAAGCGGGCCAGGCGGCGCCGACCAGGAGCCCGACTACCTCACGCAGCTCGAAGAGACCGCCTCAGCAGTGGCCGAGGCCGCCAGTCTCGACCGCGAGCGCCGGACCTTCTGCTGGCAGAGCGCCGGCCGCGAGCCGGGCGAGTGGATGAAGCCCGACTTCGCCGATCTGATGCCCAGTCTTGCGGCGCAGGGTCACCGCCGCGTCCTGGTGGCGCCGGTCCAGTTCCTGGCGGACCACTTGGAGATCCTCTACGACATCGACATCGGCGCCTGCGAGCAGGCCGAGGCAGCCGGCCCTGTCTTCGCGCGCATCGACTCGCTGAACACGGACGCGCGCTTCATCGCCGCCCCTGGCCGCTGTCGTACGGCGCGTCCTCGACGCTCGACGTTTCGCCGAGGTACCGGTCGAGGAGCTCGCCAGAGTGGATGTCGACCGTGGCGAAGGCTCGGTCAGTGCCGGGTCCCCGTCGGAAGATCCCCACCCTTGCCAGGTCCTCGCCGACGGACCAGTCCGGATCGATCCACCGGCTGTTCGGCGCAGCGCGCAGCCATGCCCTGATATCGGCGCTCCCCAAGAAGGCATCCACCAGTTCGCCAGGACCCAGGTAGTCACGCTCGGGCCCGAGAACGCTGACCGCAGCCTCTAACATGACCGGCTCTGCCGCGTGATCCGGCCTGACGCCGGATCCCAAGTGCGGGAAGCTCGCCGTCACAACGAGCCTTCCGGAGGGTAGTTCGAGCACTCTCTCGAACGAGACAAGCCAGCCGATCCAGTGATCGATCACGTCACCGGGCCCCAGGCGATCGACACCGCCGCTCACGCCGCTTACGTTGCAGTCGACATCCCGCTCGAACAGGTCCGCGCGCTGGAAGGGCTCGCGCAGAGGGTCGCGGTCCAGGCTCACGGAGTCCAGTAGGAACCGCTTCGCCTCGGCCTCAAGACCGGTCCAGCGCTCCCCGCGCGGGAAGATCGCGGAGTAGTCGGCGATGACGCGCACGGCCTCCGCACAACCAGGGGCGTGATGGATGACGCGGTCAGCCTCGTTGCTGACCCTGATGAGTCCCCAGAGCATGTCGCCGTGAGAGACCTCGCCTGCACTGAGCCACATCTCGACGCGGACGCCGCGTTCCAGGACACTGGCCACCGGAGCGCCCGATGGCGTGAAGGGAGGTGGCGGCGGTGTGGACGGCGGCCCTGGAGTCGGCACGGCAACGTCGGGGTGGACCGGTCGAGGTGGCGTCGGCAGGTTCGGGTCCCGTGTCGTGTGCGGAGCCGGCGTGGCGGTCGGAGTCGGAGTGGCGGTCGAAGTCGGAGGCGGACCGGTTGGTGTCGCTTCCGTGCGGGCCGCTCCGGAAGGCGAGGCGCCGGCGATGCCAAGGCCGGGAGTCTGATCCGGTACGTTGGCCGGCAAAACGGACCCGAGCACGGCCACGATGATGACCGCAGCGGCTGAAGCCACGAGAAAGCTCATCGAAGCCCGCGACGTGGCCGCGCGCGAAGGACGAGGCCGACCCAACGGAGCGCGGATACGGGTAGCCACAGCCTCAACGATGCCCGCTGGTGGCTCACCGTGAGCCTCGTCCTCCAGCCAGCGGGTCACGCGGCGGTCGAGATCATCCATGCTCGCGCACCTATCCTCGTCCAAGCCTGGGCCGAAGATCCGTCCTCATCGACTGGCGGGCATAGTGCAGCCGCGACTTCACGGTCCCGACCGGTATGTCCAGCGCCGCGGCAATCTCAGCCAGGGGCAAGCCTGCGTGGAAGTGCAGGACGACGACCGCGCGATGATCCAGGGAGAGCCGCTGGAAGGCCCGTCGCAGGGATTCACGGTCTTCCGTGCCGAAGGACCCATCGCCCAGCGCCGCCGCGTCGTCGGGGAGCTGCACCTCTCGAACCCGACGGCGTGAGATGGCACGCGCCTGGTCATAGGCCGCATTGACGGTCAGGCGCATGAGCCAGGCCGAGAAGGAGGCGTCACTGCGAAGCTTGGGAAGGTCACGCCATGCCCGGAACAGTGCCTCCTGGCTGGCATCCTCGGCACGATCGCGGTCCCGCAGGATGAGCCACGCGGTGGCGTACACACGTGGCAGTGCGGACCGGACGAGGTCATCGAATGCATCGGCGTCACCTCTCCTGGCTCGAGCGACCTGTTCTTCCTCAGCCTGGGTCAGGTCATCCTCCCATCACTATGGCGTCCGGCCCGCCCGAAAGGTTCAGACGACGTGGTCGCTCATCGCCTGGTAGGGCTCTGAATGGGCCGAACGGGCCGGGCCACGAAGGCCAAGCAACGTTGGTCCTGTCAGGGGTTCCTTCCACGACGGCCGGCAAGCCTCAGGCCGAGCAGTCCGGCCAAGGTCATCAGTCCGAGCAGCCATGAGGGCCGGACCGAAGCTCAGCAGGTCCAGTCGGTCATCCTTGCCCAGTCTCCAGGCGACGGACGTCCATTCGGTGGGATGGTCGAAGCCACCGCCACCATCTTCCCAACTGAACAGGTACGCCTGGCCCACGTCGAACCGGATGTCAGCACAGATGCAGGAGACGACCTCGATCCGGGGAAGAACGGGACCGGCCCATACCGAGTCGACCGCGAAGACGTAGTACCCAATACCGCTCGGGGTCGTCACGGGCGGACATCCGTCACCGTTCCGGTGAAGTTGACGCCCCGTACCGACTCCGGTGTGGGCGTCTGCCGCATGGTGAGGGTACAGTCGGCCGTCACGCCGGAGGCCGGACCATGGTCATGAGCACGACAGCCGCCATGGCTGCCACTCGATCAGGCACCTTCATCGAGCCCTCCAGGTCCGTGGCAATCAGTGGGCACCGCCAATCGTGTCCGGATCGCAAAACCGGCGTCCGAGCTAGGAACGACCCGCACCATGGTGGACAACTTAATCGCGCTGGCCACTATCCGCGTCTGAGATGGCATGAGCCACGCGCGTCACGGGTCGCGGCTTCTGCGAGCCCGTATCGATCGGCGAGGCGTAAGCGTCATAGGGGCATGGTGTCGATGATCGGAAGCCCTACGTCCAGCGCTGGTCGCCGTGCGCCCCTGTCTTCCGCTAAGGCTATCGTCTTCGCCACCGCTGCTGTCCTGCTCGCTGCTATCCCAGCGTTCGTGGCATCCGGGTTCGTCGCTTCGCTGGCGCCTACCTACGGCGAGCACCGCCATGCGGCGTACATCGCCTTGACGCTGGCCGGTTGGGGCGCTCAATCGCTTAGACTCGGCTCCGGCGGCCCCAGGGTGGAGTTGACCCGTTTCCGTGGACACCTAGTCTTTGGCGCGATGCCAGGAAGGAGTCCACATGGGGAGGCGACGCGAGTACACCCAGGAGTTCCGGGCCGCGGCCGTGCAGATGGTGCGGACGTCGGGCCAGTCGGTCCGCCAGGTGGCCCTGAACCTGGGCATCTCGAACCAGATGCTCGGGGTCTGGCTGCGCCAGTTCGAGGCAGCCGACAGCGATCCGCTCGCGGCGGCTGAACGACAGGAGCTGGTCGAGCTCCGTCGTCGGGTGCGGACCCTGGAGGCGGAACGGGACATCCTGAAAAAAGCAGCGGCCTTCTTCGCCCAGGAGGGCGACCGGACCCGGTGACCGCATTCCGGTTCGTGGAGCGCGAGAAGGCCGCCTACCCCGTGACCACGCTGTGCCGCGTCCTCGGTGTCTCGCCCAGCGGCTACTGGGCCTGGCGCGGGCGCCCACGATCGCCGCGGGCAGCCGCCGACGAGGCGCTGACGGAGCGCATCCGGACCATCCACCGCGCCAGTCGCGGCACCTACGGCGTGCCCAGGGTGCAGGCCGAACTGGCGGCGTCGGGCACGGCCTGCGGCCGCAAGCGCGTGGCCCGCCTGATGCGCAGTGCCGGTCTCGCCGGCGTGCACCGGCGCCGCAGCGTGCGCACCACACGCCGGGATCCCGCCGCGACGGGCGCACCCGATCTCGTCGAGCGAGCGTTCGCTGCGAGCGGGCCCGATCGCCTGTGGGTCGCCGACATCACCTACCTGCCGACCTGGTCCGGCTTCCTCTACCTGGCCGTCGTCGTCGACGCCTGGAGCCGGTGCGTGGTGGGCTGGTCGATGGCCACACACCTGCGCACGGAGCTGGTGACGGGCGCTCTCGACATGGCGCTCTCCCGTCGACAGCCCCCGGCCGGTCTGGTCCACCACTCCGACCGCGGCTGCCAGTACACCAGCCTCGCCTTCGGGCGTCGCCTGGCGGACGCTGGCATCGCCCCGTCGATGGGCTCCGTCGGCGACGCCTACGACAACGCACTCGCGGAGAGCTTCTTCGCCAGCCTCGAGACCGAGCTCATCGACCGCAGCCGCTGGGCCGACCGGGCTGAGGCCCGCCAGGCCGTGTTCGACTACATCGAGGTGTTCTACAACCGCACTCGCCGCCATTCAGCCCTGGGCTATCTGTCGCCCCAGGAGTTCGAGAGGAGGTATCGTCCCGTCAAGACGCCTGCTGCCCGATACGAGATCGTCCACCGAACCGGGGCAACACCAGGGTCGCGCCGATAGCGCCGATTGACAGCCACGTTGACAGCCACGGCGGTGGCCTCCCATCCCGGGGTGGAGCCAAGGGACGAGGGTCACGCGCGGCATGGACAGGGACTGAACCGCACTGGGTTTTGTGGAGACCCGATCGATAGGGTTCAGGCGGCGGGGACCGCCTGACGGTCGGCCCAGTATGCCGCCTCGTACTCCGCCGGCGGCACGTCACCGCAGGCACCATGGAGC
>JBBSMF010000101.1:0-5528 GCA_038233295.1 Candidatus Limnocylindrales bacterium
AGCGTGAGTGCCTGACGCCGGGCGCCGTGGCGCGGGTGGTCGAAGCATCGGCCTCCCGCGATTCCGTGACGCTCGACGGTCCGCGTGGCCGGACGACCATGGGTCTGCGCCCGGCGGCACTCATCCGGGTCTTGCCCGGGCGGGCCGACTCGGCCCTGTTCCACGCGGTGCCGGACGCCGTGTCGGCGCTGGCCGAACTTATCCGGGAATACCGGATTGACGCAGAGTAGAAGCCACCTTTCACATTATTGACTTAGAGCTTGACATTGTTAAGTCGCTGAGTCACTATGCCTCTCAAGGGCTCCAGGAAGCCGTCTTGACCGGAGGCATCACTCATGTTCGACCACCGCTGGCTGACCCCAGACCACGCAGCACTCCGCCGGGAGGGCCGGCCGACCAGGCGCCAGACGCACCCGCGCTGGTCGGAGCCGGCGCCCAAAGGGGGCCGACGCCGCACACCAGAGGCGCGCTGATCCGTGGCGCACGATGTCATCGCGACGTGTCCCGTCTGCTCCAACGAGCTCAGCGTCACCCGTCTGCACTGTGCGGAATGCGGCACCACCCTGGAGGGAGACTTCAGCGTGGGCCGATTCGGCCGGCTTTCTCGTGAACAGCTGTCCCTTCTAGAGAGCTTCCTGCGGGCTCGCGGCAACCTGCGCGAGATGGAGCGCGAGCTGGGTCTGTCATACCCGACCATCCGGGGACGCGTCGATGCACTGGTCCGGTCCCTCGGCCTGGGTGGCGCAGAGCCGGCGTCCGGCGAGCCGGCCGTCAGTGGCCGCCGCACGGCAGGCGCCGATGCCGGCGCGCGACGGGCGATCCTGGAGCGACTCGCTCGCCGTGAGATCGGCGCCGACGAAGCCGCCGCCGCGCTACGTTCCAGTGTTCCAGCGGAGGAGGGCGAGGGCGATGTCCAGGGATAGGGGCGAGACGATCGTCCATCGCATCGGAGAGACCGGGACGCTCATCCTGCGGACCGTGTCCGGAAGCATCCGCGTCCGGGGCGTGGACGGCGATGAGGCGAGCGTCCGGGCACACCTTGACCTTCATCGCAACGAGACAGCGACCGACGTGCTGGAGGTGATCCGCGAGGAGGGAGAGCTGCGCGTGGCAGTGCGCGGGCGCCGCCAGGGCGGCCTGGCCGGACTGCTCGGGTCCGTTGCCGGCGGACACCTGGAGGTGGAGATGCCACGCCGTGCGGCGCTGCGCCTGACGGGCGTGAGCGCGGACCTGGAGGTGGCCGGCATCCACGGCGAACAGGAGTACCGCACCGTCTCCGGCGACCTGGACATCTCCGATGGCGCCGGCGCCATCACGCTGACCACCGTCTCGGGCGACGTTCGCCTGGGGGCGACCAGCGTCAGCCTGGAGGCATCCACCACCTCCGGCGATGTGGCGGTCGATGTCACACGGTTCGAGGCGGTGCACGTACGCTCGTTGAGCGGCGACGTTCACCTGGCCGGCGGCCTGGCACCCGGCGCCCACCACCGCGTCGAGTCGGTCAGCGGCGACCTTCGATTGGTGCCGGCTGGCGGCCTGCGGCTCCAGGTGAGCGGCTTCTCGTCCGACGTCGACTCGGAGCTTCCCTACAGCGAAGAGACGCGCGGCGGCCGGCGCGTGCTGCTCATCGGGGACGGAGCAGCGGAAGTCTCCTTTCGGACCATGTCCGGCGACGCCAGCGTGCTCGCCGGGCGCTTCCAGGGCGATGCTGGTGAGGGCTTCATGCACTCTCGCTCTTCGAGGGACGCCAGACCACCACGACCGCCAGCACCCCAGGCGCCGTTCGGGGCATCGGATGCTCTGAGAGCGAACGATGGAGCGGGTTCGGCCGTGACGGACCGCCGGCTGGAGATCCTGCGCGCCGTGGAGCGCGGCGAGATCGATGTGGACGATGCGACCGGCCTGCTGGAGGACACCGGAGATGACTGAGGATCTGGACGCCATCCTCGCCAGCGTCGCGGCCGGCGAGATGACCGCGGAAGAGGCGGAGCCTCTCGTTGCTGGGGCCGTCGCAGCGGCCGAGACCGATCGGGTTCGTCCGGCGGGAGCCACGGGGTCAGCTCGCCCTCAGCGTACGGTCCGCCTCCAGGTCACCGAGCGGGGGCGGGCCATGGTCGATCTGCGCATCCCCATGGGCATGGCCGGTCTGGCAGGGGCCTTGGTGCCCGGCCTCTCGGGCTCGCAATCCGATCGCATCCGCGATGCGCTGCGGTCCGGCCGGGTCGGTCCCGTGCTGGAGGTCCTGGACGAGCACGGCGATGGGGTGGTCATCTCCACCGAGTGATCGTCGCCAAGACCGCGCGTGGGGCTCCTGTTTACCCTGTTAGATTGACGACTAACACCAGTTAGTCCCGCCCCGCACGGCCACGACCACTGAAGGAGGCACTGTTGGCCAGCAACGCCCGGCGACCCGACCTCATCAGGCATCCGGACTTCGTGAAGCTCTGGACTGCCGAGACCATCAGCCAGTTCGGCACCCAGGTCAGCCTGCTGGCGTTACCTCTGATCGCGGCCACCGTCCTGTACGTCGAGCCCTTCGAGTTCGGATTGCTGGCGACCCTGGAGTTCCTTCCGTTCATCCTGCTGAGCCTGCCAGCCGGTGTCTGGGTCGACCGAATGCGTCGTCGCCCGATCCTGATCCTGGCTGACGTGGGTCGGGCCCTGGTCCTGGCTTCCATCCCCGTGGCGGTGCTCCTGGATGCACTCACCATCGGGCAGCTCTATGTGGTCGGCTTCGCCATCGGCTGCCTGACGGTGTTCTTCGACGTCGCCTATCAGTCGTACCTCCCGGCGCTGGTCGAGCGCGAGGACCTGGTGGAGGGCAACTCCAAGCTAGAGATCAGCCGCTCCGCCGCACAGATCGCCGGACCAGGCGTCTCCGGCGTGCTCATCGGGCTCGTGACCGCGCCGATCGCCATCGTGGTCGACTCGGTCAGCTTCCTGCTCTCGGGGGTGTTCCTGCTGCTCATCCGGCGACCAGAGCCCGTGCCTGCCCGCCCCGCCGTGCTCGCGGGCGCGAAGGGATCCAGCATGCGCACCGACATAGCCGAGGGTCTGCGCTACGTCGGCGGCAACCGATATCTGCGCAGCATCTCGGCCACGACCGCCCTGTCCAACCTCTTCGGCAACATCGCCATGTCGATCCTGCTCCTCTACCTCGTGCGCGAGCTCTCCTTCACCCCCGAGCTGTTGGGCATCACCTTCTCCCTCGGGTCGATCGGGTTCCTCGTGGGCGCTGTCCTGGCGAACCGCATCGCGACTCGCTTCGGCGTCGGCCCGACCATCGTCGGATCGGCCGTGCTCTTCGGCCCGGCCCTGCTGCCCATCGCGCTCGCGCCGCCCGACCTTGCGCTGCCCTTCGTTGCGGCAGGGGGCTTCATCGGGGGCTTGGGTGGGGCGATCTACAACATCAACCAGGTGAGCTTCCGTCAGGCCATCACGCCAGAATGGATGCAGGGCCGGATGAACGCGACGATGCGCTTCATCGTTTGGGGCACGATCCCGCTGGGCACCATGACGGGCGGCTTCCTGGGCGGCGCCATCGGCCTTCGGGAGACGATCTGGGTCGGTGCCATCACTTCGCTATTTGCCTTCATCCCCGTCGCTCTCGGGCCGGTGCGGTCCATGAGGACGATGCCGGAGCCGGTGACCGACATCGTCGGCGAGGCAGTCGACGAGACACCGCGACCCGTGACGGGCAGCCCGCGCGCCAGCTTGGAGGACAGCTGAAGACGACGGCGGGCGCACCGGCCACCTGTCCACCGACATGGAAAGGCCCTCCCGTTCTGCCCGGGAGGGCCTCTCGCGTTCGAACGAGTCTTGTGCGAGCGTGTCGGTCAGTCCCGCTCCTGCCGGTTCACCCAGGCGATGCACTGACCCTGGTTGCGGAAGGTCGGATCGGTGAACGTCCGCCAACCGCCGTTCTTGCACTCGTCCTTGGAGATGGGATAGGCGCCCCCCGTCAGGTCCAGGCCGACGATGACCGGGTCGTGGTCGGAGGCTCGATACGGCGAGTCGGTGTACAGGTCCTGCGGCTTGAACTCGGTGTTGTAGTCGATGACCGACGGCTCGTCGGTGTTGATGTGCCATTCGGTGACATCGGTCACCTGATCGACGACCGACGCGCTTCCCAGCGCGTGGTCGAGATAGCCGGACCAACCGTCGAAGATGTAGGAGTAGGCGTCGGTGCCGACGAACTCACGGATCAGATCGGTGTACCCGCCGTCCTCGAAGGCCACGATGGGATCCTCGCGGGCGTAGGAGTTGAGATCACCGATGATCATGAAGTCGGGGTCATCGCTGCCCGTGGGGTCCTCGGCCAGCCAGTCGACGATGGCCTCGGCTGCCAGCTCGCGGGTGAGGTTGCAGTTGCCTTGCCCGTCGCCCGTGTCCGGGTCACCGACATCGTTGCAGTCGGAACCCTTCGACTTGAGGTGGTTGACCACGACCGTCAGCTTCCGGTCCGACCCGATCTCGCTAAAGGTCTGCGCCAGCGGTGGGCGGTTCAGGGTGTCGCGGAAGCGAGGGTCCTCGGCGCTGGTCAGGGTGTCGAAGTCCCCCACCGGCGTCACGCTCGCCGGCTGGTAGATGAGCGCCACCTTGATGGCGTCGCCACCGATGATGCCGGTGTCGATGAAGTCGTAGGTACCGGCACCGGCCTCTTCGTTGAGGCCGCTGACCAGGTCCTCGATGGCGCTGTCCACCGCGTCGTCGCCCGAGGCGTCGTTCTCGATCTCCATGAGCCCCACGACGTCGGCGTCCATGGTGGTGATGGCCGCGATGATCTTGTCGCGCTGTCGCGTGAACTCCGCGTCGGAGTCAGCGCCGCGGCAGTCGCTCCGGGTCCCACTGGGGTAGCACGAGGCGCCCGACCTGTCGATGGTGTCGAAGTAGTTGAGCACGTTGAAGGCAGCGACCTGGATGCGGCCGCCCACGTCCTCGGGAGCTGCCGTCCGCTCGTTCTCACGGTCGATGGCCACGGGAGCGGTGGGCTGGATGCGATAGTCACGCGTCGTGCTGTTGCTGGTGATCAACCCGTAGTCGACGTTGCCGGTGAGGCCGGTGATGGTGTCACCCGCCCGGTTGGTGTCCCCCGCACCGATATAAGGGATGGGGTTCGGGTTCTGGGAGCTACGGCCGTCGTCGAGGATGATCACGCGCCGCGCGTTCTCGTCCGCCTGAGCGATCGCCTCGGGCGTTCCCGGCCGGTAGAGGTTGGTCGGGTTGTACAGGCGGCCGTCGGAGGAAAGGGTGAGCTGGCCGTACCGGCCGAGGAAGAAGTTCTGGCTGATGGTCAGCTCCTGGGCGAAGGAGACGTGCATCCCCTCGTACTGCTCCAGCTCCCCATTTTCGGTCTCGGGCAGGGAGATCGGAGTGGTGGGGATCGGGTTGGCGGTGGAGCAGATGGTGACCTGGACGTCGCTCAGCTCGGTGATCCCGTTGAACTCGACCACCTCGCCCGTGACACCCACCAGATCGCCTCGTGTGACGTCATCGCGCGCGGCGTTGAAGATGAACAGGCCGTCGGA
>JBBSMF010000102.1:0-5521 GCA_038233295.1 Candidatus Limnocylindrales bacterium
CCTGCGCGACGACGCCGCGCCCGGCTGGGATGCCGCGACCGGCCTCGGCTCGCCCGATGTCACCGCGCTCGCCCGGGCCATGATCGAGCTGTTGCGCACCCGCTGATCGGTCGCCTGCGTCGGCCCGGGACTCGGGGGGGGCCGGGAGAGGGCTATCGGCGCTGGTGTCCTTGAGGGTCTCGGGCCTCGTGCTCCGGCGATCGCTCGTTTGACTCGGTGGCTCCGCCGGTCCCGGCGCCGGTCAGGCGGGTCTCACCGGCGGTCGCTTCGGACGGTGCGTCCGACTGCGTCGCATCGGTAGGCGCGACGGTCTCCGACTGAGCCTGGTTCTCCTCTATCGTCCGGAAGTTGTCCTGCCGTCGAGGGCTGGTACGCCCCTTGCCGCGCGCCTGCTCGCGCCGTTGTGCGCGGTTCAGCGGCGGGTCATCCTGCGCTGGGGACTCCGGGTCGGGATCGCTCATCGTGTCTCCTGGGTCAGCTCGCCTGTGGATCCGTGGACTTGGACGATCGTACGTTAGAGCCTTTGGACCGCCGTCGGCACCACCATGTCGCGTCGGCCAGTTCGCGTGGCATCAGGCGATGGGCTGCGGCCATGCCGGATGCGGTCGAGCCCGTCTCATTCCCCGGTGACGTGCCGGTGTTGGGACGTGCGCCACTGCCGTGATCCCTGAGATGCGGGTCTCGCGCTGGGCCGTCTCCTCGATGTTCCTGGTGAACGGCTCATCGGCATCGCGGTACTGCTCTTGACTCTGCTCGCGGTGGCCTCGCTGGCCCTCTTTCCGCGGCCCGGGCAGGAGGAAGTCGTGGGCGTGCACTCGTCGCGGGTCGGCGTGGCACGACCGCTGCTGGCTCTCGGCGTGATCTCGTTCTGCGTCCTGCTGGCGGAGGGCTCCGTGACCGACTGGAGCGCCATCTACCTGAGCTCGGTCGTCGGCACTGGGCCAGGACTGGCGGCCGCAGGGTTGATCGTCTTCTCGCTGACGATGATGCTCGGCCGCCTCTTCGGAGACAGGCTGACGCTGCGTCTGGGACCGGCGCGCCTGGTCCGTGGCGGCGTCGCGGTGGCCACGGCCGCGGGGCTCCTGGCATCCAAGGTCGCAAGATAGAACAGTTGTTCTATAGTAAGGAATGGCGTTCGCCGAGCTTCACAGCCACTCCAACTTCTCGTTCCTGGACGGCGCCTCGAGCGCGGATGACCTTGTCGAGAGGGCCTTCGAGCTAGGGCTCTCGGCGCTGGCGGTCACCGACCACCAAGGCCTCTATGGCGCGGTCCGCTTCTCCTCCGCAGCGGCTGAAGCGGGCTTACACGCGGTCATCGGACTGGAGATCGAGCTGCTCGACACGGCCGTCCCCGTTGCGATGCGGCAGGACACGGGCGACGCGGTCAGTCGGGGCGTGCCAGCCCGGCCGCGGATGGAGAGGAAGGGGGTGCCTGCTCGCCGGGCACCCAAGCGCGAAGACCTGCGCGGCGTTAGGGCTCGGGAGCTGGGGCCGCATCTCGTGCTGCTGGCCAAGGACGGGGCGGGCTACTCCAGCCTCTGCCGCCTGACCAGCGCCGCGCACCTGGCGGGCACCAAGGGCGTCCCGCGCTTCACGCACGACCTGCTCGCGCAGCACACCGACGGCCTCATCGTGCTGACCGGCTGCCGCCACGGCGAGATCCCGCGTCGCCTCCTGGCCGGCGACCGGGAGGGCGCAGCCGCCACGGCCCGGCGCCTGGCCGGGCTGTTCGGGTCGGACCTTTTCATCGAGCTCCAGCACCATCTCCTGCCCGACGACGACTGGCTGGTGGCCGAGCTCGTGCACCTGGCGCATGAGGTGGGGTTGCCGGTGCTGGTCACCAACGACGCCCACTACGCGCGGCCGGAAGATCGGGAGCTTCAGGACGTGCTGGTCGGTATCCGGCACGGCCTCAGCCTCGACGAGAGCGCCCATCTCCGCCGGCCGAACGGGGAGTACCACCTGAAGTCGGAGGCTGAGCTGCGCGCCTTGCCACCGGGGCTGCCCGACGCCGACCTGCGCGTCCAGCGCGCCTGGATCGACGGGATCGCCATGTCGCGCGAAGTGGCCGCCCGCTGCCATGTCGAGCTGGCCTTCGAGCGCTACCGCTTCCCGGGCTATCCCGTGCCGCGCGGCGAGACGCCATTCAGCTACCTGGAGACGCTCTGCCACGACGGGGCGCGCAGCCGCTATCACCCGATGACCTCGCCCGTGGTGAAGCAGTTGGCACACGAGCTCGACGTCATCGAGCGCACCGGCCTGGCCGAGTTCTTCCTCATCTGCTGGGACCTGATGCAGTTCTGCCGCGAGCGGGGCATCCCGGCCCAGGGTCGGGGGAGCGCGGGCGATTCGGTGGTGGCCTACGTGCTGGGCATCACGCGCGTCGATCCCATCCGCCACCGGCTGCTCTTCGAGCGCTTCATCAACGAGGGCCGCACGTCCTATCCGGACGTGGACATCGACTTCGCCTCCTCCCGGCGCGAGGAGGTCATCCAGTACGTCTACGAGCGCTACGGCACAGAGCACACAGGCATGGTCTGCAACGTGGTGACCTACCGGGCGCGCTCGGCCGTGCGCGAGGTGGGCTACGCACTGGGCTTCCCTCGGCCGCTGGTCGACCGGGTGGCCAAGGCGCTCGAGACCTACGACTCGGTGATGGTCCGGCGGGACCTGGAGGCAGAGGGCGGCTTCGCGGAGTTCTTCCAGGCCTCGGCCGGGGAGATGGCCTCAGGGGGGGAGGGGACTGGCGTGGCGGCGGCTGCCACGACCGAGGCGTCGCGCATCGTGGGTGAGCGGGCTGCGGCCATGGGCTTCGTCGACGGGATGGGCCAGTTGGGGCACGGACGGGGCGGCCGCCTGGCGACCGATGGTGCCGGCGACCACGGCACCGGACGGATGGCGCGGCGCGAGGACGAGGGACGCGTGGAGGGCACGGTCAGTCGCGTGGAGGGCACGGTCAGTCGCGTGGAGGGCACGGTCGTCCGGCTTCCCGATCGACTGCCTGATCGCCTCGCGCCGCGGACCGAGCTGCGCCGCGGCCTGGCGGACGACGAGGGTGGTCCCGGCGATACCCCGGTCAGCGTGCGCTGGCTGCGCGGCGAAGGCCCGGCTGGGACCCGGCCGTCGGCCGTGAGGCATGGAGTGACGGCACTATCGTCGCGAAGTGACCAAGTGACGCCTCCCCGAGGCGCAACGGCCCACGGATCTGCCTTGAAGGGCCTGGATCATGCCGCTCGCGAGCGTCCTGAGCACGATATCGCGGTCTCGTCGGGGACAGCGGACGTGTCGGCGCACCCGAGCCCCTCGCGAAGTCGCTCCGGCGACGATAGTGGCGTCAGCACGGAGGCCGGTCCGCGCCAGGCAGGCGTCGGGACGAGCCGGACGATCGACCCCACACCCGCCACGCCCACACCCACGCCCGCCGAGCTGGGCGCCGTGGACCCGCTCCCGCCACCACGACCCAGTCGCTCCACCATCGGTCTCTCCCCGTGGGATCGCTGGCTGGAGCTCTGCGCCCGTATCGATGGCTTCCCTCGCCATCTCAGCATCCACACCGGCGGGATGCTCATCACGGCGGCGCCGCTCGTGGACATCGCACCGCTGGAGCGGGCCACGATGCCCGGCCGCGTGGTGGTGCAGTACGACAAGCGCGACGTGGAGACGATCAAGCTCATCAAGCTCGACCTGCTGGGCCTGCGCATGCTCTCGGCCATCGATGACGCCATCCGGGACATCTCGGTCGACTGCGCCGTACATGTCGACCTTGATCGCCTGCCGGAGGACATCCCGGAGGTCTTCCGCATGATCTGTGCTGCCGATACGGTCGGCGTCTTCCAGATCGAATCGCGCGCCCAGATGCAGACGCTGCCGCGCAGCCGGCCAGAGAACCTGGACGACCTGGTGGTGGAGGTGGCCATCATCCGCCCAGGCCCTATCCAGGGCAATGCGGTGCACCCCTATCTGCGCCGCAAGCAGGGTCTGGAACCCGTGACGTACCTGCATCCCAGCCTGGAGCCGATCCTGGGCGAGACGCTGGGGGTCATCCTGTACCAGGAGCAGGTCATGAAGGTGGCCATCGACGTTGCCGGCTTCAGCGCGGCCGGCTCGGACGGCTTCCGGCGGGCCATGGGCACCTGGCGCTCGACCGGGGAGATGGAGAAGCTCCATGCCCGCTTCGTGGATGGCTGCATGGAGCGGAGCGGTCTCACGGTGGAGCAGGCCGAGGAGCTCTTTCGGCAGGCCGCCGCCTTCGCCAGCTTCGGCTTCAACAAAAGCCATGCCGCGGCCTTCGCCCGGACCGCGTACGAATCGGCCTTCTTGAAGCTTTTCTATCCGGCGCAGTTCGTGACCGGGCTCATCAACGCCCAGCCCATGGGTTTCTACCCGGTCGAGGTGCTCATCAACGACGCCAAGCGCCACGGGGTCTGCATCCTGCCCGTGGACGTGAATCGCAGCCGCTACCGCTCCACCACGGAGTGGGTCGGGCTGCCCGGCGAGCGGCTCCCCGAGGGCGCGGGCATCGACCGGCGGCCGGCCCCCGTCCGGGCACCGAGTTGCGTGGTACCCCGCCGGGAGACACGCGACCGCTGGGCGGCATCGACGGCACGCGGCTACGGCATCCGTCTGGGGCTGCACCTGGTCAAGGGCATCGGCGAGGTCGAGGGCGAGGCACTCGACGCGGAGCTGGCGCGCGGCGGGCCGTACCGCTCGCTGGCCGACCTGGTGGCACGCACGGAGCTCTCCGAGGAGGTCATCGAGCGGCTCATCCGTGCCGGTGCGCTGGACTGCCTGGGCGAGCCACGTCGCCGGCTGCTCTGGCAGCTGCGCGAGGTGACTGGCGCGACACGCGGCCGGTACGACGGGCGAAGTGCTGGCTCGAAGAAGGCGCAGGGCCGGCCACTCGATCTTCGACTTCCGCCCACCCAGGCACCCGACCTGCCACCGCCGACCGAGCTCGAGCGCCTGGGCGACTCGTACGCGATCCTCTCGCTCGATGCGCGCCGCCAGGTGGTGGAGCTCTTCCGGCCGGCGCTGGAGCGGCTGGGCGCCGTGACGGTCTCCCGATTGGATGAGCATCCGCCTGGGAAAGTGGCCATCGGAGGACTGGTGGTGACGCGCCAGCATCCGATGACGGCGCGCGGCACGGTCTTCCTGGCGCTGGAGGACGAGACCGGCATGGTCAACGTGACCCTCTGGCCGGACGCCTGGGCGCGGCTGCGCGGCGTGGTGCGTCGCCACGCGCTGCTCTACGTGGAGGGGACACTCCAGCGTGAGGCGAGCGTCGTAAACCTGGTGGCGCGAAGGATCGCGCCGCTCACCGAGCTGGCGCGGCAAGCTGGGGGACCGGGCACGGCCGAGGGTGTGCGGCAGATGGGCCAGGCAGGTATGCGCCGGCTGGGCTGCGGACCGCCGGCCGGGCTGTGGCACTGCGAGATGGATGCGCCCCGTGTCGGTTCCCGCAACGACCGCTCAGGCCCGAGCTTCCATCCCGGTCGCACGTGCGAGGCCCGACATGAGGCGC
>JBBSMF010000103.1:0-5519 GCA_038233295.1 Candidatus Limnocylindrales bacterium
CTACTACGGTCATCCACTGGGAGCATCCGGGGCCATCGAGGCGGCCATCTGCTCTTTGGCGCTTCAGCGGGGCTGGGCACCCGGCACGGTCAACCTGGGCACGGTCGACCCGGAGGCGGCGAGGTCGCTCCCGGGCTTGACGAGCGACCCGATCGAAGGCGCCTTCAGGGCTGTGCTATCGACCTCCTTCGGCTTCGGCGGCCTCAACGCCGCGCTGGCGTTCGCGCGACCGCGAACCGACTGAGCCACGAGCCGGTCGGCTCGGGCCGCCGGGATGACGGCACTATCGTCGCGGAAGCCACTTCTCGGACTCCGACGATCACATCGACGCCGTCGCCGAGCCTGGCGGACTCCGTTTCAAGCAGGGTCGAGCGCATCCACGCTCAAGTCGCGATGGATGCGGCCCGGTTTCGGCAGTGGATCGCGCGGAACGGTGGCGCGAAGAGGTCCTTCCTGGTCCGTTGACGGTGGTGGCGTCAGGACCTCCTTCAGGACTTGACCGGGTAAGTCGCCGAGTGGTCCGGGAGATCGGCGGCGCTCGCTCGCGCGGCTGGATGCCACGAGACCCCGGCTGGAGAGAGCCGAGGTCCCGTGAAGGAGGAGGAGGAGGAGGAGAACCCGGGAGGGGTAACGCCCGGGGTGCTGTCCTGCCCGGCATGGTGGGCCGTGCGCATTTCCGAGGTGTGAACGGAACGTAAACAGCCCGTCGATCGAGTCAGATTCGGCCGCGGATGGCTTTCGACGACATGGAGCACGGCATCATGGACGTGGAGCGCGGCATCATGGATCGACTCCTCGTGGGGCCGACCCGGCGGTCAGCGCTCATCGGCGGTCGGCTGGTTCCCGAGGCGCTCGCCTTCTTGGTCCAGGCCATCATCGGCGGACTCGCATGGCTGCCCGGCGCCCGCTTCGAAAGCGGGCTGATCGCTACGCCGTTCTGGTCCTGGGCGCCATCCTGCTGACGGCGATCTTCGCCTCGATCTCCTGTTGGCGGGCCTGTCCATCGTGGCCGTCCTGGCCGTCCTGGCCGCGACCAGCCTGAGTCAGAGGAGCTGGCCGCGGGCGAGCGTCACGAAACCTTCACGGTCTGGGTACGGATGGTACTGTCATCGGCAACTCACGAGGAGCCCATGGTGGGCATGCCTCGCTAGCACACAGGAGACGGACCATGCCTCATCGACTCACGCGCCTCCTCGCCGCAGGCGCGCTATCCATGGCGATGGTGACGCTGCTCGCCGGGATCACCGCGGCCAACAGCGGTACCACATATCGCATCACGATCACCAATGAGACGAGCGGCCAACCATTCACACCTCCCGTACTGATCACCCATGATCCGACGGTCAGCGTGTTCGAGATCGGCGCGGCCGCCAGCGAAGGCGTGATAGAGATCGCCGAGAACGGCGACGTGATGCCGCTCGTGGGTGCTCTGACCGGAGCCGATGGCGTGCATGACGTCGTGACTGGGCCCGGACCTGTGAAGCCGGGCAAGTCACAGACGCTCGAGATCACCGCCGATGACGGCGAGGTGCTGTCCTGGGTGTCGATGCTGATCTGCACCAACGACGGGTTCACCGGCCTCCATGGCCAAGCCCTGGCCGCAGGCACGATCACGACCGATGCCTACGAGACAAACACTGAGATCAACACCGAGGACTTCGCCGATATCGTCCCGCCATGCCAGGCACTCGTGGGCGTGACCTCCAGCGACGCAGGCACGGCGATGAACCAGCCCGCCCTGGACGAGGACGGGGTCATCGCCGCCCATCCCGGAATCGCGGGAATCGCGGACCTCCTGGTGGACGTCCACGGTTGGACCGATCCGGTTGCGACCGTGACGATCGAGACCGTCATGCCGGACACGGCGCTGACTCAGACTCAGGGCAGCTCGATCCCGACGCTGCTGCTCGTTGTGTTTGGCCTCTCATTGATCAGCGCGATCACGGCCATGAGTCTCACGCGCGTGCGTCGGCCTGGCTGAATCTCCCACTCCGTTCGCGGCGGGCGATGATCTCGAACCCCCGACGATCATCGCCCGACTCACCCAACGATTCACCGGCAGTACCGTGGCCGCACTCGCTCCGGCGGCCAGGAGAACCATCACAATGACGACCACGAATCCCGACACCACTCCCGACACCACGGCGGGCCGGGCAGACCTCGCGCGATGGGCACGCCACGGGCTGATCGGCGGCGTCGTGGCGGGCATCGCGTTCGCCCTGTTCGAGATGATCGCGTCGGCCCTCCTGATGGGCCTCCCCGCCCTCTTCATGCCGCTGCGCTCGATCAGCGGGATCCTTCTCGGCATGCAGGCATTGGATCCGTCGTTCTCGCTGGTCACAGCGGTGATCGTCGGACTGCTGATCCACATGGTGCTCTCGATGATCTACGGCGTCGCCTTCGGTATGGCCGTCGCCGTGGTGCCGGCGCTCCGCAGTTCGAGCGCCATCCTGATCGCGGCAGCAACCGCCGTCGGCCTGGGCCTGTGGCTCGTGAACTTCTATCTCATCGCGCCCGCCGCCGGATGGGTGTGGTTCGCCAAGGCCAACCCAGTGGTGCAGTTCCTGGCCCACACCTTCTTCTATGGCAGCGTGCTCGGCATCTACCTCGATCGGGTGGTCGCAAACCCGATGCGTCGCGCAAGGTAGTCGCGCAAGGTAACTGCCGCACCCGCGTGGTCACGCCGTGGGCGAGCGACGCCCTCGTGGCCGCACGAGAGAATCGCGGGCGACGGCCGAACTAGCCGCCGAGGCCAAGAAATACCGGCGTCCTGGCCGCTCATCTCCAGCGGGCGGGCGATGGCCGCCTTCGGCAGCCGGCATGGCGGTCTTCAGTGGGTCAGCGTCGGTGAGACGCCTCGGGCGTGTCAGGCTCGAGCGAACGAAGTGCGGCGTTGACCGCCTTCGAGGTCCGGAAGCGTTCCGCAAACGTCAGGGTCGAGCACCACGATGTCCGCCGCTGCGGCATACCGCTCGTAGTGTTTGCCTCGGACCACGTGGGAGAAGTCGTACTCCTCGCGCAGCTCAGGTTCCGGGCGATCGCTCATGGTCTCGGAGAGCCTGGGGGAAGCATCCCGCCGAGGCCGTTCAGTCGACCGTGAAGTAGTCGGGGCCTTGGTAGCGGCCGGTGCGCTCCTTGCGGATCTGCATCAGCACGTCGTTGAGCAGGCTGCTGGCGCCGAAGCGGAAGAGATCCGGCGTCATCCAGCGCGGCCCGAGCGTCTCGTAGAGCACGACCAGGTACTGGATCGCTTCCTTGGCCGTGCGGATGCCGCCGGCCGGCTTCATGCCCACGATCCGGCCGGTCCGCCGGTGGAAGTCGCGGATCGCCTCGAACATCACCAGCGTGCCGGGCAGCGTGGCGGCGATGGGCACCTTGCCCGTGGATGTCTTGATGAAGTCCGCCCCGGCGGCCATGGCCAGGATGCTGGCACGGCGGATGTTGTCGAAGGTCTCCAGCTCACCGGTCTCCAGGATGACCTTGAGATGCGCCGGCCCGCAGGCCGCCTTGACCGCCACGATCTCCTCGAAGACGGCCGCGTAGTCGCCCTGGAGGAACGCACCGCGGTCGATGACCATGTCGATCTCGTCCGCCCCCGCCTCCACGGCCTGGCGCGTCTCGGCGATCTTGATGTCCGCGAAGGTCTGGCCCGAGGGGAAGCCGGTGGCCACGCTGGCCACCTTGACGCCGCTGCCCTTGAGCGCCTCCTTGGCCACGGTGATGAGCGAGGGGTAGATGCAGATGGCGGCCACATGCGGGATGGACCGATCGCTGGGGTCCGGGCGCATGCCCTTGGCACACAGCGCCCGCACTTTGCCTTCCGTGTCCTTCCCCTCCAGCGTGGTCAGATCCATCATGCGGATGGCCAGGTCAAGCGCCCAGAGCTTGGACTCGCGCTTTATGGAGCGCTTCTTGAGGCTGTCGACTCGTTCGACCACACCGACCTGGTCGACCCCACCCGCCCGGTCGACCAGCGCACCGATGGGCTCGCCGCGACCCGCCCAGGCGCTGACGAGGGCTGATGCGTCGGCGCGTGCAGCGTCGTTGGCGTCGCGATCGGTGCGCTCGAGGATGGTGCTCATCGACTAATCCTAGCGCCCGCCGCGTCGTTCGGCCAGCGACTTGACGGGAACGCTGCGACATGTGACCATTCGGTCACCATGAACCGAACCGCGAACGACCAGCTGTCCTCGATCTGCCATGCCCTGGCCGATCCGACACGCCGCCAGCTCCTGGCGAACTTGAGCCGTTCGCCGGGCGCCACGACCACGGAGCTGGCTGGGGAAACTCTTCGAATGACCCGGTGGGCGGTCATGAAACACCTCACCGTGCTTCGCGAGACGGGCCTGATACAGACGCTACCGGAGGGCCGCCGGCGCCGCCACTACCGTGTCCCGGGGGCCTTTCGAGACCTGACCGGCTGGCTGGCTGAAGCCGAAGCGAGCTGATGCGACGAAACTCCCCGCGTCCCTTCGATCTGGTAGATCGCCCGCGATGCTTCCCCCGATCGATTCCAGCGAGGTTGACATGTCGGGGTCTAGCGAGCCACAGGGATGGTCGGCGCAGTCCGCAACCACGCGGGAGCCGTCCAGGATCACGCTCGAATCAGCTCCTGGAGACGGACGCGCCGTCAGATCAGCGTCCCTTCCGCGTCCGTAAGGAGCCCTGTTGCGCCTGGCAAACCGCCCGGATGCCAGTGTGGGTGGAATCCAGACTGTCAATGCGCCGCGGCCGGCCGTGCGCGCTACCGCGCCCGATCGTACGCCACGCCCCGCTCAGCCACGAGCCACGGTCTCATCCAAGCCAGGACGGCCACGCATCGCCGGCCTCGGCGACCGCGGTGATCGCTCCCTCCCGAAGGCTGGCACCAGAGACCTCGGCTCGATCGACGCCGTAGCGGACCATGAGGGCCTCCACCAGAGCGGCGCCCGCCGTCAGTTGCCCGGCGCGTCGACGGTTGACCGCGTACCGCGATACCAGGTCGTCAGCCGGTTCCCGTGCCAGGCGATCGAAGCAGGCGGGCAGATCGTCCAGGTCGATGGTCCGCGCGTCGCCAGCCGACGGCAAAGGGAGCAGCTTCACCAGATTGGAGGCCGTCCCGCCGACCATCACGCAGCGCGGCGGACGGCCGGCGTGGCGCGCGCCGCCCAGCCCCTCCACCAGTCGTCGGCTCTCCGCACGCAAGGCGTTGATCTCGAACCAGGTCGGCGGATCGTGTACCACCAGGGCCTTGGTGAGTCGGGACGAGCCGGTCGACAGGACGCCCACCACGGGTCCCGCCGATCCGTCATCCACGGAGATGATCTCGGTCGAGCCACCACCGATGTCCACCACGATCAGCGGGCCGCCTACCACCGTCCCTCCGGTCACGCCGAGGAGGGTCAGCCGCGCCTCGGCCTCGTGGCTGAGGACATGCAACGGGCGGCCGGTGGCAGCCAGGACGTGGTCCAGTACCTCGGGCCCGTTCGTGGCCCGACGCAGCGGCTCCGTCGCGACGAAGGTGATGTCCTCCGCGCCCC
>JBBSMF010000104.1:0-5464 GCA_038233295.1 Candidatus Limnocylindrales bacterium
TCAGAGTTCGACGGGAGGAGCGGCCGTCCATCAGGAGCGCGCCGGACGCGGGGGTCAGCTCGGCCGGTGGAGCCGGCATGTGGATCGACGGGTCGTCCAGGTACATGGGGTCCTTGCCGTAGCGAAGCCAGGAGCTGCCTGCCCAGCCCACCAGCAGCAAGAAGGCGAGTGGCGCCCCCAGCAGGCCGATGACGGCGTTGATCTGACGGCCGCGCTCCAGCGTTCCCGCATGCTCGGGGGTCGCGTTGGCATCGGCCCGAGCCAGGGCCACCTGCAGAGCCCCGCCCAGGTCGCAGTCTCGCAGCAGCGGCAGCATCTCCGTCTCGAAGATCCTCTGGCGCTCCTCATTGGTGAGGAACGTCGCTCGGTAGCCGGGGCCGGCGTAGAGCTGGACCTGCCCGTGACAGCCCCCCCTCTCGTCCATATCGAAGAGGATCACCAGGCCGTCATCGAAGCCCGCTCGGCCGACCCCCCACTGATCCATCAGCGCGATGGCGTCGCGTTCCGCGTCCTCCGGCGTATCGCTTTCCGGCTTGACCTGGGTGTAGACCACGACCTCCGCGCCGGTGCGCGCCTCGATGCCCGCGATGGTGGAGGTGGCATCGGCCTCCGTGCGGGGATCCAGGACGTCCGCCAGGTCGTAGACCACCTGGCCGTCGACCGGCTCGGGAAACGGCGGCCCCGCCGCCGCGGAGACGACCGATGCGAAGGCCAATAGCCAAAGGGCGATCGCAGCCGCGGACGCGATGCTCGCCCGGCCTTTCTTCATCTCGGTCAGGCCAGAGCGGGTTCCGCCAAGGAAGTGCGGATGCGACGCACCAGCTCGGCGCCCATCTCGTAGCGTCCGAAGCTGGGCATGATGTAAGTGCCGTCCACTAGCGAGCGCATCTGTGTGAGCAGGTCGAGGGACATCTCCAGGCCGACCTCCGCGCCACGGTCGCCTGCCGCGTGCATCGCGGCGCGAACGGCGTCCGGGATGGTGATGCCGGGCACCTCGTTGTGCAGGAACTCGGCGTGGCGCGCGGTGTGCAGGGGCAGGACGCCCAGCAGCACCGGACGCGGCAGGCGTTCGCCCCAGCGCAACGAGGCGCGCTCCATGAAACGTTCCCATTGCGACCGTGCGTAGATGGGCTGGGTCATGATCAGGTCCGCACCTGCCTCCAGCTTGCCGGCCAGCCGCTCGACCTCGTGATCAAGATCGGCCGCCGTGGGATCCAGGGCACAGGCGATGGTGAAGCCGGCCGGGGCACCGATGGGCTTGCCTGCCTGGTCCTCGCCGCGATTGAGCCGCCGCAGGATGGAGATGAGGCCCGTCGAGTCGATGTCCCAGATGCCCGTGCCGGTGGGATAGTCGCCGACACGCGGCGGGTCGCCAGTCAGGGCCAGGATGTCGCGCACGCCCAGGGCATGCGCGCCCAGCAGCTCCGATTCGAGCGCCATCAGGTTCCGGTCGCGGGTCGTCAGGTGCACCAGGCATTCCAGGTCCAGGTCGTGCTGGATACCGAAGGCCACGGCCAGCGCGCCCATGCGCACCCGGGCCATGGCGCTGTCGCTGATGTTGACCAGATCGACCCCTGCCTCCTGGAGTAGCCGGGCCGCCTCGATGGTGCGCTCGATGCGCACGGAGCGGGGCGGATCGATCTCCACGCTGACCACGAAGCGTCGCTCGGCTAGCGCACGCGCAAGTCCGGTGGGCGGCGGCGGTTCCTGAGCAGAGCCACTGCCGCCACGTTCCGCGATGGTGGCCCGCGGCACGGCCCCGGATCCGAGGGGAGCGGCGATGGCCGAAGCAGTGCCCTGCTCCCGAGCCACCGCGCGGTCGAGCGCCTGTCGCATGGCCGCCACATGCTCCGGCGTGGTGCCGCAGCAACCACCGATGATGCGGGCGCCGCTGGCCAGGAAGCGGGCCACCGCATCGCCGAAGTAGGCCGGCCCCGCGGCGTAGACGAACTGACCCTCCACGCGCTGCGGCAAGCCCGCGTTAGGCATGATGGACCGTGCCAGGCCGGCCGAGGGGAGGCCCATCTGGTCGAGCGCGTCCAGGCACACGAGCGGCCCGGCCCCGCAGTTCACGCCCACGGCATCGACCCCCGCGGCGGCCAGCGCGGTGGCGGCGGTCTGCGGGCTGGTGCCGTCCATGGCCACCAGGTCCTCGCCGAAGGTCATCTGCGCCACGATGGGCAGGTCGCCCAGGGCGCGTGCCTCGGCGACGCCGGCCAGCAGCTCCTCGAGGTCGCTGAAAGTCTCGAAGATGAGCAGGTCGGCGCCGCCCTCGAGCAGCCCTTCGATCTGTTCCCGGAAGGCACTGCGGATCTCCGATCCCGAGGCCCGTTCCGGCGCACGTACGGCGTGTCCCAGCGGCCCGATGCTGCCGCCCACCAGCACGTCGCGGCCGGACACGTCACGCGCCTCACGTGCCAGTTGGGCGGCGCGTCGATTGAGACGGACGACTTCGTGGGCCAGCCCGAAAGGTTCCAGGCGGAAGCGGTTCGCTCCGAAGGAGTCGGTTTCGATGGCGTCCGCGCCTGCGGCGATAGATTCGCGGTGGATGGCACCGATAAGATCGGGTCGGGTGACGACCAGCTCATCCAGCGCGCTGCGCTGTGGCACGCCGCGACTGAAGAGCAACGTGCCCATGGCCCCATCGAACAGGATGGGCCGCCGCGCGAGACGCTCGGCGAAGGCACGCCGCGCGTGGGACTGCGTACTCTGCGTGGTCATCCCCACAGGGTAGCGGCATGCCGTGGCGCAAAGCCGTCACGCTGCTCCCCCCGTGTTCCCTGGGCTCCCGACCGTGCTCGCTCCCCAAGGGATCAGGTCGTCACGGTGAACGAACAGGATGGCCTCTCGAGACAGGCTCGCTCGACTCCCTGGCGGGTGCTCCTGCTGGATCGCACCCGAAATCAGCTTGTCCAAGCGTGCGACCCGGGCGCACGGTCCTCCCGTCCCTCCCGGGAAGCATCCCGAGCCCTGCTAGAGGCGCACGGTGACGCGCCCTGTTCACTCATCGTGACGGATCGACCCGGCAGGGCTCCGATGAACCCGTCCCTCCCTCCCGGGGGGGGGGGCCGGCTGCGGGCAGCCTGCAAGGCGCGCTTGATGCGCTCGTTCCCGGCGATAGCGATGCCGGAAGAGCGCAGGTCCGACCGTCAGCGCGATACCCACCTGTCAACGGAGGGGATGCCATGCCTGCCGAGAAGGAGATGCCGGACACCATCCGGCGCTCGCCCAAGAAGGCGCAGCGGACCTGGGCCAAGACCCACGACAGCGCTGTGGAGAGCTACGGTGAAGGGGAACGCGCGCATCGAACGGCCTTCTCGTCGCTCAAGCACTCCTTCGAGAAGGTCGGCGACCATTGGGAGCCCAAGGACGAGAAGGGACCCTCCGATCCGCAGGCGGCCAAGGGCGGTCGGGACGCCCTTGACAGTGGCAGTGAGACGTTCGGTGGCGTGGACGTCCTGGGCAACACTCGAAAGCAGCTGTATGAGCGCGCGGCGGACCTGGACATCAGGGGCCGCTCGTCGATGAGCAAGAACGAGCTGGCACGCGCCATCGCGCGCAAGCAGTAGGCGACTCAGTCGTTCAGACGGGAGCCGCCGCCGGACGCGTGGCGCGCCGCTCAGGCGCCAGGCACCAGCCGCCGCACCAGGCCCAAGACGGTGGCGACCAGCGAGATGACCAGGGCTGCCAGAGCGGCGTAGATCACGACGTCAAGGTCGAATGCCCCCGGGGGCCAGCCGGCGATGGAGAAGGCCAAGCCCAGCCATCCGCTCACGAACGCCAGCAGCAGCAGCATGGCCGTGTTGACCAGCAGCCCGACCAGGCCAAGCGCGAAGAGGTTGAGCGGCAGGCTTAGGAGCGAGACGACGGGCCGGATGTAGGTGTTGATCAGCCCGAAGATCGCGGCCACCACCAGCAGGCGCCACCAGTCGTCACCGAGGTCGAAACGGATGCGCGGCACCAGCATGACGGCGGCCAGCAGGGCGATGGAGTTGATGGCCAGGCGGACCAGGAAGTCGAGCATGAGTCCCTCCGTGGCGGCGAGGTCGGGCCGCGCCTGCGACATGGTACGGCGGGACCGGTAGCATCTCCCTGCCGCAGGCGTGGGACCCAGCGGCATCCCAGCGCCTCCCAGCACCTGCCACCGGAGCTGCCATGACGACCGCGCCCTTCATCCCCCTGGTCCAGGACACGCGTCCCTCGCCCGAGACGCCGTTCCAGCACGCTTTCCACGCTTTCCTGGACGGCTATTTCGCGGCGTACCCCGTGTGGGCCACGCTGACGGGTCATCACCTGCTGGATCACCGCTGGGGTGACTTCAGCGAGGACGGTCGGCTGTCGCGATTGGCCATGGTCGAAGAGCAGCAGCGGTCCTTTGAGGAGATGCCGGAAGCCGATCTGTCGGCCGACGAGCGGATCGACCGCGGCATCATGCTCGAGCTCCTCGACCATCTTCACTTCGAGGAGGGCATCCTGCGCGAGCCGAGCTGGGACCCGCTAGCCTACGTCTACGTGGCCGGCAGCGGGCTGTTCGGATTGCTGGCGCGCGACTACGCTCCCTGGTCCCACCGTGGCAACGCCTTCCTCCATCGGGTGCGTGGCCTGCCCCAGGTGCTGCGGGACGCGGGGGCGAATCTCACCGGACTGCCCGACCGACCCGTCTCCCTCCTGCACGTGGAGACCGCTCTCTCCCAGCTGTCCGGTGTTGGCGACCTCATCGATGAGGGCCTCGCGGAGGCGCAGCGGCGTGCGCAGGCCGGCGAGGAGCCTGGGCTGCCGGCCGCCCTGGAGCAAGCGGCGGGGTCTGCGCGAGAGGCACTTGAGCACTTCCGGGAAGCTCTGGATACCGACATCCGCGCCCGCGCCGAGGGTGACGGGCGACTCGGCCCGGAGCTGTTCCAGCAGAAGCTGCAGCACACGCTGTCGAGCGACCTGAGCTACGAAGAGCTGCGCAGTCGTGCCCGGCGCGACTATCAGCTGGTGCGCGCGGAGATGGTGCGGCTCTCACGAGAGATGTGGCCGTCCTGGAAGCCGGACGAGCCGCTGCCCCAGGCGACCGACGAGCGCGATGATGTCGACAGCCGCATCGTGCGCGGCGTCCTGGACGCCATCGCAGCCGAGCACCGCCGGCCCGACGAGCTGCTCGAGTGGTGCCAGCAGGAGGTCGCCCGTATCGAGGACTTCTGCCGCGAGCGCAGCCTCATCGGGCTTCCCGACGAGTCCCTGCGGATCACCTGGACGCCCGTCTTCATGCGCGCCTACGGCCGTGCCTTCCTGGACTCGCCGGGACCGCTGGACAAGGGCCAGTCGAGCTACTTCTGGATCACGCCGCCCGACGAGGATGGGCCGCCGGAGGACGTAGAGTCCTACCTCCGCGAGGACAACGACAGGATGCTGAGGCTGCTCTGCATCCACGAGGGCGTGCCGGGCCACTACCTCCAGCTGGCCTGGTCGAACCGCTCGA
>JBBSMF010000105.1:0-5443 GCA_038233295.1 Candidatus Limnocylindrales bacterium
CCGCGACCGCCCTCGTTCCGACCGGCCCGCGCGCCCGCGTCCGCCGGGGAGCCGAGCCTATCGCGCGAGGTTTCGGACGCCTCGGCCTGACGCCCAACGCGCTGACGCTCATCGGCTTCGGCATCGCTGTCCTGGCGGCGGGCTTCGCGGCCACGGGAGCCTGGCTCTACGCCGGCGTGCTGGTCATCGTTGGCGCCGTCTTCGACCTCTTCGACGGTGCCCTCGCGCGCGCCACCAACCGAGCCAGCAAGTTCGGTGCCTTCCTCGACAGCACCATGGATCGCTGGGGAGAAGCCGCTGTCTACGTCGGCCTGATCCTCGGGCTGGCGAACGCCGCCCCGTCGGCCGACTTCGATCAGTCGACGGGCTCGATCGCTCTCGGTCCGCTGGCGGCCGGCGCCGCGATGGCCTCCGCGTTCATGGTCAGCTACGCGCGCGCAAAGTCGGAGAGCCTCGGCTTCACGCCCGGGCGCGGCATGGCAAGCGTCGGGCTCGCGCCGCGGGAGATCCGCATCGTGATCCTCACCGTCGGGCTCGTCGCGGCGGGCATGCTCTCGAACATCCAGGCAGCGTACCCACCCGGTGGCGCGCCCCCGGTCCCGCACTGGTGGCTCGCGCTCGTGGGGTCGCTCAGCCTCATCACCGTCCTCGCCACCATCACCACCATCCAACGCATCTTCCACGTGTATCGGGAAGCCAGGAAGCAGGAGCAGCAGTAATCAGATGAAGCAGAAGAACTCCAGCAGCAACGGCACGAACGGCAGCAGCAACAACGGCCGCAGCGCCAAGCGCAAGGACGGCAAGATCCGCGTGGCCATCGTGGGCGTGGGCAACTGTGCCTCCAGCCTGGTGCAGGGCCGCTACTACTATGAGGATGCCCAGAAGGACGACTTCGTCCCCGGCCTGATGCATGTCGAGCTGGGCGGATACCACGTCCGCGACATCGAGTTCGTGGCCGCCTTCGACATCGACAAGAACAAGGTCGGAAAGGACCTCTCCCAGGCGATCTACGAGAAGCCCAACAATACCTACAAGTTCCAGAAGGTGGCCGACATGGGCGTGCCCGTGGAGCGCGGCATGACCCACGATGGCCTGGGCAAGTACCTCAGCCAGATCATCGAGAAGGCGCCCGGCCCGACGGCCGACATCGTGAACATCCTGAAGGAGCGCGAGGTCGACGTGATGGTCTCCTACCTGCCCGTGGGCAGCGAGCAGGCCACCAAGTGGTACGTGGAGCAGGCTCTCCAGGCGGGCGTCGGCTTCATCAACGCCATCCCCGTCTTCATCGGCCGTGAGCCCTACTGGCAACGCCGCTTCGCGGAGGACGGCTTGCCCATCATCGGCGACGACATCAAGAGCCAGGTCGGAGCGACCATCAGCCACCGCGTGCTGACCCGCCTCTTCATGGATCGTGGCGTGCGCCTCGACCGCACCTACCAGCTGAACTTTGGCGGCAACACCGACTTCCTGAACATGCTGGAGCGCGAGCGCCTGGAGTCCAAGAAGATCTCCAAGACCAACGCCGTGACCTCCATGCTTGACTACGAACTGGATCCGGATGACGTTCACGTGGGGCCTTCGGACCACGTGCCCTGGCTAGAGGACCGCAAGTGGTGCTACATCCGCATGGAGGGCACCACCTTCGGTGATGTGCCGCTCAACGCGGAGCTGAAGCTGGAGGTCTGGGACAGCCCCAACAGCGCGGGCGTCATCACCGATGCCATCCGCTGCCTCAAGCTGGGCCTCGATCGCGGTTTGGCGGGGACCCTCGTGGCCGCCTCTAGCTACTTCATGAAGAGCCCGCCGGAGCAGATCCACGACGACATCGCCTTCAACCGCGTGGAGGCCTTCATCCGCGGCGAGGACAACGAGACGCTGGTGGGCACGGAGAAGGCCAAGCCGCGCAAGATGCGAAAGATGGCGGCGCCGCGGACGAGGATCATCGCCTCGGCCGCTGCCGGCGAGGCGAGTGGCACACCCACCCCGGCCGCGGCACCGGCCAAGGCCTCGACGGCCAGCAAGGGCAGCTGATCCAGGGTCGGAGGCGGGTGCCAGCCACCGGCAAGATGGCGGGCGAGACCGGCGTCCGCTATTCACCCCACCGGCGAGCCTCGGGCGGACGCGTCGGCCGGGCGGTCCAGCGGGCGCGCGAGCGCAGCGTGGTGACCGGCTACCGAGCCACGTCCGGGGCGCTGCAGCGCATCCCGACCGGGGTCTCGCTGCCCGTCGCGCGAGGCCTCTTCCTGGGCGGCTACTGGGCCTGGCCCCAGAAACGCCACATCATCCAGGCCAACGCGGGGCGCGTGCTGGGCCTTCCCGAGGATCATCCGGACGTCAAGCGCCTGGCCCGGCGGATGTACCGCACCTACGCCGAGTTCGTGGTCGAGCTGATGCGCCTGCCCGGCCTGACGGCTGATGCCCCGACCCGACTCGTCCAGGAGGCCGGCGAGGGGGGCGGCTCCTCCTTCCTCCGGCTTTGGGAGCGCTACCGGCGCGAGGGGCGCGGGATCATCGGGGTGACCGGGCACATCGGCAGCATCGAGGTGATGGCGGGCGCCTTCGCGGCGCAGGGCCTGCCGACCTACGGCCTGGCCGACGACACGGCATATCCCGAGCTCTTCGCCCTGCTCAACCGGTCGCGTGCCCGCTGGAACGTGGGCATCATCCCTTGGCGCAATCTGCGCGAGACCTTCCGGGTCCTGCGTCTGCCGGCGGTGCTGGGCCTTGTGGTCGACTGGGGCTACCGCCGCGATGACATCCCCGTGACGCTCTTCGGGCGCTGGACCACGCTCCCAGCCGGGCCGGCCCTGCTGGCTGCCCGTACGCGGGCGGTGATCGTGCCCGTGGTCAATCGGCGCCAGCCGGATGGCACGTACATCGCCTCTCACGACGAGCCCATCGAGGTCCCCGGATCCTCACCGGCGGATGTCCTGCAGGCCACGCAGTCCGTGGCTCACGCTCTGGAGCGCATGGTCGCGGCGGCACCCGAGCAGTGGTACACCTTCAAACCGGTCTGGCCGGCCACCACGACGGAGGAGGCGCGACTCGAGGCGCGGGCACGGATGATGGCGTCGAGCGGTGCCGGCCCCGGCCCCGACACGGCCGAAGTGGGACGCCCGGTGACCGACCCTTCCGGCCTATGACCAGCATCGTGAGGCCCGATCTTCGCCAGCGCGCCACTGCCATCGGGCTGCGGCTGGGCGTCGCCGTACTGCGCGGGCTCCCCGACCGGCTCGTCTTCCAGGCCGCTCATACCGCCGGGGCAGGTCTTTTCCTGCTGATGAGCGAGCGACGAGCCCTGGCCAGGGAGAACCTGCGCCGCGTCTGCCAAGCGCTGGTCGAGGCCGGCGTGGCGACCGATCGCATTCGACGAGCGGCCACCGAGCAGCGCCCCCTTGACCGTATGGTGCGCAGCGCCTTCGGCTACTGGGTCCAGGGATACGCCGAGTCAGCCGTCATCTCAGCCTACACGGCGGGCGAGATGCGCCGGCGCGTAACGTTCCGGGATGAGCCGGCGGTAGTGGCCGCACTCGCGCCGCTCCAGCCGGGACCGCCGGGCCGGATATTCATCAGCGCGCACTTCAGCACCGTGGAGCTGGCGGGCTTCTACGCCGTGGGCGTGGCCGGGATGCGACTCTCCGCACCCATGGAGACGGTCGCCGACCCGGCCCTCCAGGCCTACTTCGAGCGCACCCGCGGGGCACGGGGGATCTCGCTCGTGCCCATCCGGGGCGCATCGGTCCCCCTGCGCGGAGCCCTTCAGCGCGGGGAGGCCATCGCCATCGTGGCCGATCGGGTCATCGGCGGCTCGGGGATGCCCGTGCGATTCTTCGGGGCCCCTGCGCGGCTGCCCCTGGGCCCGGCCGTGCTCGCGCTGGAGTCGGGAGCGCCCTGTTTCGTGGTAGGGATGCGCCGAACCAGCTGGGGGCGCTGGGCGCCTCACATCGAGCGATTGCCGGCGCCGAGCCCGGGAACCCTTCGCCAGCGCATCACGGAGCACCTCGCGGCGCAGGCCCGGGCCTTCGAACGGCTCATCGCTCAAGCGCCCGAGCAGTGGTGGAGCGTGATGTTCCCGATCTGGCCCGCTCCCAGGAATGCACCGGCCTCGGCGCCGACCATGGAGACGGCCGACTGATGGGCCGCGCCGATCTGCACATCCACTCCCTGGCCTCGGACGGCGTGTCCGGTGTGGCCGAGATCCTGGACGCGGCCGAGCGTCGCGCGCTGGACGTCATCGCCATCACCGACCACGAGCGTATCGACGCTGCCGTGGCGGCGCAGCGCATGGCAGCCGATGCCGGGCGCGCCGTGCAGGTGATCGTGGGCGAGGAGATCAGCACCAGGGGCGGGCATCTGATCGGCCTCTTCCTCACCGCGCGTATCAAGCCCTGGGGGTCGCTCAAGACGAGCGTGGCGCGGGTGCACGAGCAGGGCGGCATCGCCGTGGTGGCTCATCCCCTGGTGCCCTACCCCCTGTGCGCGCGGGCGGGAGCCATCCGTTCGCTCCTCGACGAAGGGGACCCGATCTTCCATCCCGATGGCATCGAAGCCTTCAACCCCACCACGGCCGGCATGCGCTGGACCCGTCGTGTGCCCGAGTTCGTGGCCGAGACCGGCCGGGCCCCCATCGGCTCCAGCGACTCGCACCGGGCCGCCGACGTGGGCCAGGCCTTCACCACTTTCGAGGGCACCACGGCCGCCGAGCTGCGGGCGGCCATCGAGGCGCGCGACACGGGTTGGGAAGGAACGTTCTATCCCTGGCGCTCGCAGATCTCCATGTTCCGTCAGCAGTTGCGCAAGAACGCGCGCGCGGTGCGTGATGACGTGGGCGGCAAGGTGCGCCGGAGCGGCACGGGCCGCGACCTGGGGTATCCCGGCGGTCGTCAGCGCCCAGCTCGCTTCGACCCGGAGGAGGGACGATGAAGATCGGCCTCGTGACCCCCTACATCTACCCGTTGCCGGGTGGTGTCAACGCGCACGTGGCCTACCTCTACGAGAACCTCATCGCGCGCGGCCACGACGTGCGCATCCTGAGCTCCACGCACGGCCCGCAGAAGCGCACCGAGGGCGACGTCATCCGCCTCGGCTACGGCTTCAGCGTGCCCACCAACGGCTCGGTCGGAACGCTCACCTTCTCGCATCGCTATGGATCCCTGGTCAAGGAGGTCTTGGAGCGCGAACGATTCGACCTGCTCCACTTCCACGAGCCGTTCGTGCCTTTCCTGTCGCTGGAGCTGCTGCGCTTCTCGACCAGCGTGAACGTGGCCACGTTCCACGCGTACGCCGGCTGGAGCCCGTCGTATGAGTTCGGCAAGCGGGCTCTGCAGCGCTTCGCGCGGCGGCTGCACGGGCGCATCACCGTCTCCGCCGCGGCCCGCCACTTCATCGACCGCTATTTCCCGGGCGACTACAAGGTCATCCCCAACGGGGTGGACCTGCGCCG
>JBBSMF010000106.1:0-5409 GCA_038233295.1 Candidatus Limnocylindrales bacterium
ACAGCCTAGCCGCTCAGGTGCTGAGCGATGGAAGGCTCTTCAGTGACCGGCCGATGGGCTTTCCCTACCTTCTGGCCGGGTCCTATGCGGTCTTCGGCCGTGGAGCGCTGGCCGGCGAGACGCTGAACATCCTGGCCGCGGTGGCCGGTGGCCTCGCGCTCTGGCTGCTCGTCCGCTCCGCCTATGGCGAACGGCCGGCGAACGTGGCGCTTTTCCTCTACGCCGTTTGGCCAGCCGGAGCGCTGATGACAAGTGTCCGCCTCACCGAGACGACCTATACGGTGAGCCTCTTGCTGGCCGTCCTTGCCGTCACACGCCAGGAGCGCCGGCGAGGTCATGTGCTCATCGGAGCGCTCCTGGGGGTCAGCCAGTACTTCCGACCGACCAGCTTCTTTCTGTTGCCTGCCTTCCTGCTCGCAGCGCTGTGGCCACGCCAGGTCCATCGGCGTCAGGTCCTCGTCGGGACGATGACCATCGTGGTGGCTTTCCTGACGGTCATGATCCCGGTGATCGAGCACAACTGGCGGGCCCACGGCGAGCTGTCCGTAACGACCTCTGCGTACGGTGGCTGGAGCCTGTGGGTGGGCGCGAACCAGGAGCACGGCGGCCGCTGGAACCCCGCCGACTGGGATGCGCTCTTCGAGCTCACCGAGGGCACAGTCTGGGAGGACAGCAAGGCGGCCGGCCCGCTTGGCGTCGAGCGGATCACCGAGGACCCCGCTGGATTCGGGCTCCTCGCAGTCGACAAATTCCACACGATGTGGGGCTCGGAGGCGTACGGGGTGGACTTCGCCTTCGCATCGGGGTCAGCGGGAGTACCCCAGAACACGTTCCTGACGCTCGCCAGCCAGATCTTCTACGCCGTGGTAACGATCGCGGCGGCGCTGGCGCTGGTGGCTCAGCGGCGATCCCTGGACCGGCTCGCCCTTCTGATCGTGGCCATCACACTGACGGTCGCAGCACTACACGTCTTCGTCGAGGTGCGCGAGCGCTACCACGCATACCTGGTCCCGCTCTTCGTCGCCCTGGCGGCCGACTGGATCGTCGGACGGCGCATTAGGGTTCCCCGCGCAGCGCCCGCCCGACGAGGGCGTTCAGGACCGCATTGTCATAGTTCTCCTGTACGCACAGCAGCGCCCGATTGGCCATCTCCCGGGTCCCTGCCGGATCGTCCCAGAGCCGAAGGATCGCCGCGGAGAACTGGTCGTCGGTCTCGGCCACGGCGACCTCCTGCTGCGGCGTGAAGTCAAGGCCGGCCAAGCCGAGCGACGTGGTCACGACGGGGATCCCCGAGGCGGTCGCCTCCAGGATCTTGAGGCGTGTACCGGTCCCGGCTTCCAGCGGCGCGAGCAGGGGACCGGCCGTCGCCAGCGCCGCCATCGCGTCGGGCACGTCGCCTAACAGCGTCGCGCCGGGGGTGCGCTCGACCAGGAGTCGCAGCGACGGCGGCGGATCACGCCCTATGAGCACGAGTCGAGCCTCCGGTCGCTGCGAGCGCACTCGGGGCAGGATCTCCGTGAGCAGTCTCGTCGCGGCACTGAGGTTCGGATCGAAGGTGTAGATCCCCACGAAGCCGAAGGTGAAGGGTGCGGCGTCAAGCATACGGTGGGCCGCGTAGTCCGCGACTCGGATCGTATTCGGGATGACGCGCACCGTCGCGCCGCGGCGTCGGGAATAGATCGACGCCTCCCGCTGCTCCACGAACCAGACCTCGTCGGCATAGCGCGGAACTTCACGTTCCATGCGCTCGAGTACAAGGAGGTCGAGCGCCGCGCGAGCACGTCGACCCAGGTCGACCCCTGTGTTGAGCCGCTGCCGTGCGCCGACCGAGCGTAGCTGCCACAGATCCACGATGAGGCGGCCGACGTACGGCCTCACGGCCGGCAGAAAGCCGTCGTAGAGGGGATGACCAAGGACAAGCACCTCGGGGCGCGACTCCCGGACGATCTCAGCCAGTCGCTCCATAGCACCGAGCCGAGCCAGATGCTCCTGGAAGACCTGGCGGCCGTGAACGGTCGCGGCGGCCCGGATGAGGACACGTCGAACGGGGTGACGGGGCCACGGCGACGGGAACACCCGGCCGAGACTGGGGGCGACCTGATGCTTCGGCTGGCTCCAGATGGGGAAGCACACCAGCTCCAGTTCGGCCTGCGCATCGAGAGCTCGGTAGATACCCAGATCACGCAGCTTCGCGCCGGAGACTGCCTCCCACGGCACGTCGGCTGTAGCGAATACGACCCTCACGGGACCTCCAGGCGGTGGCCACCAAGCCTATCCCGGGTGACACCCCACCGGCCGGCAGCGGGCCGTCCGGTGCCAGTGCCGTTGGATCTATCCTGCCAAGTCATGCAGGCAGACGACCCTTGATCATGCGGCGCGTGGCCCGCCGCGCGACCCCGTAGCCCCTTCGATGATCGCGACCCCTGCCAGCGGCGAAACGCCGATGATGCAGCCAAGCCAGCCGGAGGATCCCGTCGACCCCCTCCAGGGGATGGCGCGACACGGGGCGTGGCATATGGCGGCCATCGTGGTGCCCGGCCTCTATGCCGTCCTGCTCATCGCCTTCCTCCTGCGCACGGTCGGTCCGGAGGCCTACGGCATCTGGGCCGCCGCCACCGCATTGGTGGGATACCTGACGCTGCTCGACGCCGGCCTTTCCTCCACCACCGCACGCGCCGCCGCGCGGGCCGTAGCCGGCGATGACGATGCCATCGACCACGTGCGGACGGCCTACGCAGCGTACGCGGTGCTGGGGGTCGTCGCGGCCTTGATCGGCGCGCTGCTGGGGACGCTCGTCCCGTCGATCCTGCGACTCGAGGGCGCTGTCGCGCAGGAAGCCTGGACGGTCGCCGCGTTCCTTGCGCTCGACCTCGGGATCGTCATCGGGACGGCCGGCTGGATGGGCACTCTTCGGGGGACCCGCCGCTTCCGCGAGATGCTCATGGTGAACGTGGTGCAGGTCGCTGTGGCCACGCTGCTGCTCGTGGCGCTGTTGCCCGGGCTGGGCTTGGTGGGAGCCGCGGCCGCGCAACCCTTGGGGCGGATCGCGGGCAGATCCCTGGCGGTCGTCATCCTGTCCCGCCAGGTGCGCTGGTTCCGTGCCCGGCCGCGCTGGCCAGGATGGGCCAGCATCCGCACCGTCACGGCATTCTCCCTGCCCATCCTCGCGATGCAGACGGCCACGCAGCTTGGTGTGGGAACGGATGTCGTGATCGTGGGCGCTGCCGCAGGCCCCACCGCCGCCGGTCTCTACGCCGTGGGCGCTCAACTCTCCCGCTACGTGGGCTACTTCCTGTTCCCGGCGCTGGGGGTCATGCTGCCTTCCTTCTCAGCCGCCTACGTACGACGACCAGAAGTAGTTCCGGACCTGGTCCGGCGTGCCGTCCTGATCGCCGGGCTGATCGGCGGGACGGTGTACGGCCTGATGGCGCTGCAGGCCGAGACACTGATCCGTCTCTGGTCCGATGGAACGGCTGCGGTGAGCGTGCAGGTGCTGATCCTCTACGCCCTGGCCTGGACCATCGTGACCCCCACCCAGGTCATGATGCTGATGGTCATCGCGAGCGGGCGGCACCGTGTCATCGGGGCGATCGTGCTGACCGAAGCGCTGGTCAACCTGGTGCTGTCCATCGTCCTGGTCTCGATCATAGGCCCCCTCGGCGCGGCAGTGTCGAGCTTCGTGGTCATCCTCCTGGACGATCTGCTGATCCTTCCCGTGGTCGCGGCGCGCGCCCTTCAGACGCGCACTCGGCCCATCCTGCTGCGGTCGCTGGGTGGCGCGCTGACCGGCATCGCCATCGCGGCGGCCGTGAACCTGGTGCCGTTGACCGGCGTCGAGGGCCTGATCCTTCGAGCCGTGCTAGCGATAGCGGCACTCGCGCTGGCCGTGGCAGTACTGGTGCCAGGGAGCCGGACGCTCATCGCCGGGGGCTCTCGGGACGGCTGAGAGTGAATAACGCAGGCGTCCGCCCGGAAAGCCCGGCCGCCAGTCCTGAAAGCGTCCCAAGGATCACGGCCTCTGCCAGCGCCAGTGGGTTGGTCCCCACGAACTGCACCAGCGCCCAGACCGGGATCCAGGCGGCCAACCAGAGGAGCGCCGCCCCCTGCCAGACACTCCGAGCATCGCGGAAGGAACGGATGAGGCGTAGCCAGGTGACGCCCAACACGGCCAGCAGCAGAAGCATCGCGGGCAGGCCGCCTGCCAACCCGACCGTCAGCCAGAGCGAGTTGGGATCGTTGATCTTGGCCGCGTCAGGGATGAGATCGGGGCTGGCCGGATCGTGCACGACGAGATCGAAGCTGCTCATGCCCGGCCCGATGATGAGAGAGCGCGGCGAGTCAGCGATCCGCTCCAGTGCCACCGTCTGCAGGCGCACTCGGGTCTGCCCGGACCGGCTGGCGGAGCCTTCCACGCCAGGCTCGAAGGGTTCGTCCGAGATGATCGGATCGGGCAGGTCGGTCGCTGCCAGCCGCCGCGCGCCCAGGTCGTCGGCAACGACCGTGGCACCGAGGGTCAAGACGAGCAGGGCAGCCGTCAGAGCGCCGGGCAACAGCTCGTGGCGCAGTGTCCGACTCCGGATCCGTAACCGCCAGGCCACATCGATCACGACCGTCGTCCCGACTGCCCCGACGAGTCCCAGAAGACCCGCCCGGGAGTAGGTCCAGTACGTCAAGAGGCTCACCAGGACGATCCCCGCGGCACCGGCCGCGACCAGCCGACGATCGCCGGCGTGCCAGCCCCGCAGCGTCACGGCCGTCACCAGGGGTGCCAGCAGGATGCCGAAGAATGCCATGTAGTTGGTGTGGAAGAAGAACCCCGTGGCCCGGATGGCACCCTCCCCTCCCAGACGGAAATGCAGCGGTGGTGGCCCCAGCTGCCCCAGCCGGGGATGCTGGGAGACATTGGCCGGTCGGAAGAAGCGCCAGAAGTCGGTCAGCGGGTCCGCGCTTCCGGGTCCCGGGTAAGTGACCCGCTCCAACACCGCACCGGCCACGGCCAAGATGAGGACGACGCCCAGGAACGCCACCAGCTTGCGCGGACTCACTCGGGGGCTGGCACGGACGGCGGCGAAGGCTACCGCGGCCGTGCCGCCGGCGAACAGCAGATAGACGAGCGCCGGTTTGAGGTCCGCGCCGACGCCGCGAAACACCGCAGCGATCGGGAACCAGCCCAGGTAGGCCCCGAAGAGAAGCAGCCACGGGAGGTCGTCGCGTCGCAGCAGCCGCCACGCACGTCCGGCCAGCAGCAGGAGCGCCCCCGCGGCTACGACCACCTCTATGGGCGTGATGTCCGCCAAGGGCGTGCGCAGCAGCACGTTCTGGGGGAACCACCAGGCAGCCACCAACTGCGCGAACGTCGCCAGCAGCAGCCCGAGCGCGAGCGGCGCCGCGATGGCCGGCGCTGCGACA
>JBBSMF010000107.1:0-5374 GCA_038233295.1 Candidatus Limnocylindrales bacterium
CGACCAACGCGATGGACGAGGCAGCGGCGCTGGCCGATGAGCTGGCGATCCTGGTCGATGGAGCGGTGATGGCGCGGGGGACGCCGGCCGAGGTGGTCGGTGCAGGGGCGACCGGGACGGTCATCCGCTTCCGCTTCGCCGAGGGGGTGCCGCCCCCGCCTGACGCCTTGATGAACGCCGGCCGCTCGACGCCGGACGGGGCCGTCGAGCTGCACACCGTGGAGCCGGTCCGGACGCTCCACGACCTGACCGAGTGGGCCCTGGCGCATGACGTCGAGCTCCTGGAGCTCAGCGCCCGACCACGTTCGCTCGAGGAGGCGTACCTTGAGCTCGTGGGAGCGGCCCGCACATGAGATCGCTTTCTCTGGCCTTGGGCCGGGCGCGCCTGGAGAACCGCGCGTTCTGGCGTAACCCGGCGGCGGCCTTCTTCACGGTCGTCTTTCCGCTCCTGTTCCTGATCGTGGCCAGCGTGGCGCTGGCGGATCCGTTGGGCGGCGGCAAAGAAGCCGCTCGCTTCTACACGCCCTCGATCATGACCTTCGCGCTCATCACGGCCTGCTACACCAACCTGGCCATGGGCGTGGTGATGGCACGGGAGGCCGGCATCCTCAAGCAACTCCGCGGCACGCCGCTGCCCATCTGGGCGTATGTCTCTGGACGGATCGGGCAGGCGGTGTTCGTGGCTGCCCTGTTGGCGGCGCTCATCGGGCTCTATGGGGCCATCGTCAACGGTGTGTCCCTGCCTCTCGAAAGGATGCCGTGGCTGGTAGTCGCGCTGGTCGTGGGCGCGGCTTCGTTCAGCGCACTGGGCCTCGCGGTCACGGCGGCGGTGCCCAACGCGGGCGCGGCGCCGGCGCTGATCAACGCCACGATCCTGCCCTTGCTGCTGATCTCCGACGTCCTCGTGCCACTCGACCAGGGGCTGCTGGCCACGGTGGCGGGCATCTTCCCGGTGCGACATCTGGCCGACGCCTTGGCCGCTGCCTACGACCCGTCGGTCACCGTGGCGGCGGGCGACGCGCCGCTGAGCCTCCTCCTCGTAGCGGCCTGGGGAGTGGCAGGCTTCGTGGTCGCGCTGCGCACGTTCTCCTGGTCGCCACGCGGCTGAACGGATGTCGTAGCCTCCGCTGACTGGGTCGGGCGCGTGGCTGCCCGTTTCTCCAGCGGCTGGGAGAGTGAGATGACGGATCAGGCTCGGGTCGGATTGATGTCGCAGCACGTGGCTGCCCGCCGGCGAAGGGATGCAGCGCCGCTCGACAGCGCGGGATACCGCGAGGCTTCGGAGGAAGTGGCCCGCATCGAGATCGCCATCGCCGCCGCCGAGGAGCCGACGTCGGTCATAAGCGCAGCAGCCACCCCGACCGAGGGGCATGGCGCCCGCTGACGTGCCGGACGTCAGATGGCGGTGATCGAGCGAGCGGCCATACGAGGACCCCACCGAGGCGGATAGAGTCGAGCCAGTTCGAGCAGGCGCACCACGCGCGCCCTTTGCCCGGCGTACGGCTCCAGCAGCTCCAACATGCGCACGTCATCAGCGCGTGGCTCGCCGGCCAGCGCCCAGGCCACCAACGAGGGCACGTGGTAGTCACCGACGCTCACCGCATCGGCGTCGCCGAAGGCCGTTCGGCCAGCCTCGGCTGCCGTCCAGGGTCCGATACCGGGGACGGCCTGGAGCCGGGCGCGGGCCTGTGGGGCGGGCAGTGCGATCATCGCCTCCAGCCGGCTGGCCACCGCCCCGACGCGGCGCAGCGTCGATGCGCGGCGCCCCTCCACTCCCAGAAGGTGGTAGGCATGGTTCGGCGTGGCGGCCAGAAGGCCTGGCTCGGGCGCCAGCCACAGTCCTCTGGGGCCCGGCGCACGCTCGCCTCGCGCCCGGATGAGCGCTCGATAGCTGGCGCGCGCCTCCACACCGGTCACCTTCTGCTCAAGGACGGCCGGCAGGAGCGCCTCCACGACGGCGTCGGTGCGTCCGAAGCGCAAGCCAGCGAAGCGGCGCTGAAGGTCGCGCAGCAGCGGATGACGCGGCTCGAACCGTTCGAGTCCGTCCTCCGCGCCGAGAAGTCGCGGCAACGCCTCCAGCGCCCACTCGCGGCCGGGGCCCCACGCGGCGACCATCAGGTCGTTGCCATCACGGCTGAGGCGGATCGTCGCGGGGCCTTCCGGCGTGCGCGTCGCGCGCCACAGGTCGGTCGTGTCCAGCCGTGTGGTGGGATCACCACGGCCGTGCTGCAGCGGCGCCATGGTCAGCCACGGATCGACCTTGAACGCGGGCCGGTACCGCGTCTCGATCACCAGTTCGGCAGGCGCCGTCAAACCGTGAAGACTAGGTTCTGGCCCAGGGACCAGAGCGTGGCTGTGGTCAGCGCGATCATCACCAGGGCCAGCGGGATCTGACCCAGCCGGCCTCGTGCGATCATCGAGCGTTGCGCAGCGGCGTGCCCGGCCCAGGCTCCCACCACATGGCCACCGACCACCGCCGCGAGCTGGATGCTCCATGCCAAGCTCGTCGTTAACCAGGCGTCCTGTGGCTCGGAGAACGCTGTGCCGAACAGGTCCCAGCCCTGCTGCAACGGGTCGGACAGTGCGATCAGGATGCGCTGGCCATCGATCAGCAGGTACGTCAGGTAATGAGCGATGAGGTATCCCATGGCCACCGGCAGGAGCCCGGCGCCCATCGCGGCGCTGCCCACTGCGCGGCCAACGACGAGGACGAGGCCTGACAAGAGGCCCAGGAGGGCCGCCAGCAGCGCCGTGTCGACCGCCAGGCTCGGGATGCCGAAGGCCTGGAAGAAGATGTCCGTCTGGGAGAAGCCGTCGTAGATGATGGCGGCAGTGCCGATGGCCACCATCACCAGCTGCCCCGCCGACCATCGCGTGGTCGACAGCCCACCGCCGAAGCCCTGTCGGCGGATCCGTCCGTCCTCCGGCGAACCTTCCAGCGCAAACGGAGCGAGCCGGCCCAGCAGGCGGAACCAAACGCTGAACGCCTCGCCCTGCTCACGCCACGAGTCCTTGCCGAACTGGGCCATCGCAGCGAGCGTGATCGCCGTGTAGCCCACCAGCACCATGCCCAGCGGTCTCCCCGCCAACAGGTCGACCGCCAGCTCCAGCCAGATGAAGAAGGCGAAGCCGGCCACGGCGGGCCAGACGCCCCACCGCGCCGGAAGGGGATTCGCGGCTCCACCACGGATACCCAGGCGTCTCCCGAGCCAGGCGAGGATGTCGTGGAGCGTGCTGAATGGATCGATCCAGCTCCACGCCGGGCCGATCAGGGAGGAAACGATCGCCAAGCCTACCCAGCCGTAGATCCACAGGAAGAGCGAGGCCACATCGGCGTCGCTGGAGCCACTGACGAGAGCCTGGGCCACGATCCACAGCCAGACAGTGAGGCCCACGACGCGCAGCAGCAGCCGAGCGGGGACCGGCACCGTGCGAACACGTGGGGGCACCTGCTCTCTCGGCGGCCCACCGTCGGTCAACGCCACGAAGGCGAACGAGAGCCCGACGGCCACGGCCGCACCAGCCAGGTAGGCGACCAGCGGCAGCGGGGTGTCTACGGTCCCCGAAAGGCTGTGCGCCCAGACACTGTTCGGCTGTGCGGTCAGGATCGCCGCAGAGACGGCCGATGTCCCGAGCACACGACCGATCGACGTCCGGCGCGAGCCGCTCATGAGGAACCTCTTCAACGCGGCCGGCGCGCCAGGAAGACGACCGCTGCGGCAGCGACCGCGGCCAATGCCAGGAGCGGCACCGCAGCACCACCCATCGGGTCGGAGTCGGTCTCGCCGGGGGCGACTGACGGGGCCGATGGCGTTGGGGACGGCGCTGCAGGGGACGGCGCAGTCGGGGTACCCGAGGGGCTGAGTGGACCGGGGTCCGCGCTGGGAGCGGGCTGGCTCACCGTCGGAGACGAACCGGCTGTTCCTGTAGGCACCGGATCTGACGTCTCGGCGGTCTCTGCGACCGTGAACGCCCAGCGCCCACGAACCACGCCGCCACCCTCCGGCGTCCGCGCCGTCCAGCGCACCTGATAAGTGCCGGGTGCCAGCGCGGGCGGCTCCAGACGCATCCGCGTCTGCGTCTCGTCGTCCGCGTCCACACCGCCTTCAGCCAGGCGCTCGCCTTCTGCGTCGATGAGCAGAAGGCTGCTCGCCGCCGGATCAAGCGTTTCGCTGAAGACGCCGCTGATCTCCACAGGCGTGCCCTCTACAGCTTCACCTGCCGCTGGGTCTGATCGGACCAGGTCCGCGTGGGCCGTGACCGGGGCCACCGCGATCAGGAGGACGACCGCTCCCATCAGCGCGGCACGAGCGAGGATCGTCATAGGTCTATGTCCAGCCACATGGGGGCGTGGTCGGAGGGCAGCTTGCCCTTGCGGGCATCGCGATCGATCTCAGCGCCCACGGTACGCACGGCGATGGTGCGAGTCACCAGCAGGTGGTCGATGCGCATGCCCAGGCCCTTGTGGAAGTTGCCCGCGCGATAATCCCACCAGGTGAAGCGACCGGGCTCGGGATGGTGCTGGCGGTAGGCATCGACCAGACCCCAATCGATCAACTCGCGAAATGCCGCGCGTTCAGGGGCCGAGGTGTGCGTCGTCCCGATATAGACCTGCGGGTCGTACACATCCGCGTCCTCCGGAGCGACGTTGAGGTCGCCGCCCAGGATGAGATGGCCAGCTGGATCGGCGTTTCCTGAAAGCCAGGCCGCCAGACGGTCGTACCAATCGAGCTTCGCGGCGTAAAACGGGGTCCCCAGCGCTCGACCGTTGGGCGCATAGACGCTGATGACGCGGATGCCACCGCAATCCGCAGCGATGAAGCGAGCGCCATCCGCATCCGGACCGGCACCATCGAAGCCGAGGCTGAGATCGTTGATCCCGACGCGACTGGCGATGGCCACGCCGTTCCACCGACCTTCGCCGTGATGCGCCAGGTCATAGCCCGCCATACGCAGTGGAAGCAGAGGCGCCGCCGCGTCGGTGAGCTTCGTCTCCTGCATCAGGAGCACGTCAGGTTCGCGCAGACGAAGCCACTCCTCGACGCGTGGCAGACGCACTTTGAGCGAGTTGACGTTCCAGGTCGCGATGCGCATCGGTGGCGTCTCGAGCTGGGCGCTCAGGCGCCCAGCGCCGTGCTCGCCTCCAGCGTGGCGCCGGCCGCGCGGCAGTCATCGGCGAAGGTGGCCAGCGCTTCATCGCTCTCGGCCGCCTCCCGGATCATGGTGATGACGCGGGACACCCCAAGATCTCGATAGGCACCCAGTCGATCCACCCGCTCCTGGCTGCTCATCGCCCAGTCCTGCCACCAGACATGCGCCGAGACGGCCAGCGAATCGGGATCGCGGCCGATCTCCTCGCAGCGCGACCGGATGA
>JBBSMF010000108.1:0-5374 GCA_038233295.1 Candidatus Limnocylindrales bacterium
TGGTCGGCCTGGCACTCCTGGCCCTCGCCGCGGTCGTTCTGCTGGCGGACGTGGCCCTTGGTAGCCCCGTCTTGGCGGCGGAGCCCGAGCCATCGATCCTGGTGCCGACGGATCCGCGCAGCGACGGCCAGGGACCGGGCTTGGTCGGCTCGCCGGTGGTGGTGGCCCTGGGCGTGGTCCTGCTGGGGCCTTTGGTGGCCGGACTCACGGTCGTGGTGCTGCGGCTGCCGCGTGAGGGTTGACCCTCGGTCAACAGGACGGCCGGTGCGTACTTCCGGCCTATGGCACGGCCTGTGGTGTCTGCCTAGCCTGAGGGGGTCGCGCACTTGCCGATCCCTCCAGAGGGCGCTCCCATCACCTCCTCGCCCGGACCTGCCGATATCTCCGTCGCAGGTGCCGCCCATCTGCTGGGCGTTCACCCCAACACGGTGCGCGCCTGGACCGACCAGGGGCGGCTGCGGTGCCTGCGCATCAACGAGCGCGGTGATCGGCGCTACCGGGCCACGGACCTGCAGGGCTTCTTGCGAAGGGCTGGCCGCACAGCCCCGGATCCAGATGCCGGCTCGGTGATCAGCGCCACACCAGAGAGCCGATCCAAGTCGAAAGAGACCCGGTCCAAGTCGAAGCCGATCGCGCGCGCAGCGCCGGACGGCGAAGAGCACGTAGCGAAGATCGATCCGGTGGAGGGTGGGCGCCTCGCCCTGCTGGCGGAAGTGTCGCGTTTGTGCACGGCTGCCGGCGACCGCGATACCGTCCTGCGGGCGGTCGCAGCCGCGCTGCGCCGTTCAGGCGGCTTCGAGGTCGTGGTCATCGGCGAGCGGACACCCTCGGGCGTGGAGACGCGCGTCGTCGATGCCTCCGTGCGGCGTCAGGCGGCCGGCTTCGAGCTCGACGCCCGACTGGTAGAGGTCTGCCTGCGCGACGGCCGCCCCATCGCTGTGCCGCGTGCCCGGGCCTTGAGCGGCGTGACCGGCGAGAGCGGCCGCTGGCGCGCATCGCCACGCGGCAGCAGGGCTGTCGAGATCTACGTGCCCGTGAGCACGTCGGGTCACGACTGGGGAGTCCTGTTCGTCGAGAGTGCACCCGAGCGCCCGCTCGACCGGGAGGACCTGGATCTCCTGCGGGCTGCCGGCAACCAGTTGGCCATGGCCATGGGCTGGAGTCGCATCGAGGCGCGGCTTCTGGAGAGGCGCGCTCAGTCCCGTGCCCTGGCTGAGGTCACCACGGCACTCTCCTCCCAGCTGGCGCTGCCCGAGGTCATGGCCGCCCTGGTGGACCACGCCTTGCGGCTCTTCGGAGCTGATCGGGCGGCCCTATATCAACTCACCAACGGGTCGCTACAGGCCAGCTTCTCCCGGGGGCTGTCCGATCGCTTCACCGCCGCCGTGCGGAACGCGGACGGACGCTCCATCGATCAGCATGCCATCGAGACTCGCCGCGCACAGGCGGCCACCGACTACGCCGCCGATCAGCGCGGCGTGGCCATCCGCGAAGACATCCTGGCGGAGGGCTTCGAGTCGGTGGCCGTCGCCCCGCTCCTTGCCGACGGCGAAGTCCTGGGCACCTTCGCCCTGTACCACGACCGGTGCCACGAGTGGGACACCGACGACCTTCAGCTGCTGGAGGCGTTGGGCGCGCAGGCCGGTGCCGCCGTTCGCAACGCGCATAACTACCAGCAGATGGCGACCTGGGCCGCGCAGCTTCAGTCCATCCAGCAGCTGGGCACCCGGCTCACCCGGCTCACGACGGTGGCCGAGATCGGCCAGGCCATCGCGACCGAGCTGCGACAGCTGATCGATTACCACAACGTTCGCGTCTACCGGGTACACGACCAGGAGGTCGTGCCTATCGCCTGGCGTGGTGAGATCGGCGAGTACACCGATGAGAACGACGACCAGCTGCGCCTCAACGTCGGCGAGGGCATCACCGGCTGGGTAGCGCTGCATGGTCAGGCGCAATACCTGCCCAACGCCGCCACGGACTACCGCTCCCAGACGATCGTGGGCACGGAGGACGACCTGGATGAGTCGATGCTTCTCGCACCGATGCTGTACGAGGATCGGGTGATCGGGGTCATCGTCCTGTCCAAGCTCGGCCTGGATCAGTTCGCCGGGTCTGACTCGCTGCGCCTCCTGGAGATCTACGCCTCGCTGGCTGCTCAGGCGATGGCCAACGCCGACGTCACAGAACAGCTTCAGGCACAGTCCGAGCGCCTCGCCCGGCAGGTGGCCTCCCAAAGGGAGCTGATGCGCGCCACGGAATCGATCCTCTCCACGCTCGACCCGCGCATCGTGATGGAGAGCATCGCGGACCGGCTGGGGACGCTCGTGCACGTCGACAACCTCATCATCAGCGTGCACGATCCGGACCAACGGCGACTCGACCCCATCTTCGCGCGAGGCGTGAGTGCCGAGCACTTCTCGGAACGTTGCACATCTGATGAAGAGGGCGTCGCGGGCTGGGTGCTGCAACACGGAGAGGCGCAACTGGTCCCCGACAAGCTCAGTGACCCGCGGGTCTCACACTCCGACCTGCGGGGACCAGGGGCCGGCGCGCTGATCGTCGCCCCGCTGCGTGCCCGCGACCGAGTCACCGGACTGCTGACTCTCGAGCGGTTAGGTCCGGAAGCGGCCTTCGATGCCGATGAGTTCGAGCTCATCCAGCTCTTCTCCGGCCACGTGTCCATCGCCCTCCAGAACGCCCAGGCCCATCATGCCGTGGAGATCCGGGCGCAGACGGACGCACTGACGGGGCTGATGAATCACGGCACCTTCGTCGATCATCTGAGGGCGGCTGCGGAAGGCCGCACGCCGTTCAGCCTGCTCCTGGTGGACCTGGACGACTTCAAGTCCTTCAACGACCAGTGCGGGCACGAAGCAGGCAACCAGTTGCTGGCCGGCATCGGTGATGCACTGCGGGCATCGTGCCGAGAGGCCGACGAGGTCTTCCGGTATGGCGGCGACGAGTTCGCGCTCCTCCTGCCCAACACTGACACGACCGGTGCCGTGGCCGTCGCTGAGAAGGTCCGCCGCGCCGTCGCCAATGTGCGCTCACCCGGCTCGCGCCGGCGCTCCGGCGTGACCTGCTCGATCGGCGCGGCGTCCTTCCCCGCCGATGGGCAGGACCGCCGCTCGCTGATGGTCGCGGCCGACAGCGCCTGCTACCTGGCCAAGCACGGCGGGCGGGATCGTGTCGCCACCGCCGCCATGGCGCAGATCGCTGAGCTCGCCAGCGACGGTATCCAGCACCCCTTGAGCGGGCTACCTGATGGCCAGCCGGAGATAGAGGCGCTGAGCGCCTGAACCTTCCGGGGCCGCTATGCAGTTCCCTGGGAACGCCCCAAGAGCGAACGGACCGCCGAAGCCAAAGTCCATTCGTACGAGCACCGCGTCGCGGAGTGTCCGCGGTCACGCGGCACATGCGACGAGCGAGATGACGGCGGGCGCCAGCGCCGCAGCGCCTCACGTCTGCAGGTCGAGCCGCCAAGGGTCGCTTCGCACCTGCCACGTTCCACCGACCGACCTGGCTCGCCCCTCCAGGAGACCGAGCCTGGGCGGATCTACCCAGGGTGCCGGCGGAGCTGGGTTCCGAATGCGACGCGCCGTACCGCGGCCTACGGATGCGGGCGGTGGTATGTGGGGATCGCGGTCTCCATCGGGCTGATCTGCCGACGCGGCTGCCTTGCCTGAGCGTGATCTGGCGCGGCGGCGTAACGGGATCGCGTCACGAACGGTCGTCCCATTGCTTACTACCGCCCGGAGCCGTAAGACGCAGGAATCCAGTCAGCTCACTCGCCGCTGATCGCCTTCCAGGCAGCGCGCGCTTCCTCTTCCGTCTTTCTGACCCCGGAATCACGGTCCCACTGCACTGGCTCGAGCTTTGGCCTCGGAGCGCGCTCGGGCTCGAGCGCCGGTTCGGGCTCGGGCTCGGGCTGGCGCGCCGGTTCGGGTTCGGGCGGCGGCTCGGGTTCGGGGTCGGGCGTCGGCTCGGGGTCGGGTGCGGGCTCGGGCTCGGGCGCCGGGGCGGGGTCGGGATCGGGCGACGGCTCGGGTTCGGGCGCGGGCGCCGGGTCGGGTTCGGGTTCGGGTTCGGGTTCGGGCGCCAGTTCGGGTTCGGGTTCGGGCGCCGTCTCGGGTTCCCGTTCTGGTTCGGGCGCCGCCGATGCTCGAGGAGTCTGCGCCACCCACGTGGATGCGGGAGGGGCGTAGACGCTCGGCGCATCGGGCACTACCCACGGCGGCTCCGGCGCGGGCCACTCGCCCACATCGGCCGGGACCGGCTCGCGCGCGGCTTCTGAGAACGACTTGCGCACGCCGGCCGTGAACGACTCCATGGCCGCAGGCGCGTACGGCAGATCGCCTTCCGGCACGAACGTGACCGTGGGAGCATCGGCCGTAGCCACCACATCCCGTGCCTGCCCTGCAGCGCGAATCCACACCTCCGCCCCCGCCGCGAGGTTCAGCACCTCGGCGGCCGAGCCCTGATTCACAGCCAGGGTCAAGCGTCCGTACGAGTCGGAAAGGATCAGCGGCTCGCCCACGGGCACGTCCCCGAAGGTGGTCGCCCAGCTGACCTCCTTTGACGGCGTGGTCGCAATGTCCGGGTGGCCGGCGAAGAACTCCAGACGCCCTGCCGACTGCGAGGAGACGAGCGCTTCCTCCAGCTCCGCGGCGAGTGCGCTCAGCTTCACGTTGCCGAAGGTGTCCACGTAGATGGCCGATGTGGCCAGCTCCCCCTCGCCGATCCAGGGTTCCGGCCAGTCCAGCGCGACCAGTCCCATCGGGTCGAGAGGCGGTCCCAGCACCTCTAGCGGGACTCCCAACGCCAGGTGCGCAGCCGCGGGGGCGAAGAGGTCACGGCCGTGGAACGACGAGCTCACCACTGGCAGCCGATAGGCCGGGTTCTCCAGCAGGTGGGCACGAACGATGCCACCGAGGCGCGTGGCGCCGGGGATCAAGAGCCCGTTATCGGGCCCGATGAGGTAGTCGCCGCGGGCGGTCTCCAGGGCCACGCCCCGCCGTTCCGTGCCGACACCGGGATCGACCACGGCCACGTGCGACCCGATGGGCATGTAGGGCAGAGCGCTCCACAGGAGGAGCGCACCGTCGGCCACCGCGTAGTCGTCGACGTCATGGCTGATGTCCACGATCAACGCCTCGGGCGCGATGCCCAGCACCACGCCGCGCATGATGCCCGCGGAGGGGTCGCGTGACCCGAAGTCGGTCAAGAGGCTGATGAGTGGCCGATTCCAGTCGCGGGCCATGCGCGCGGCGGCCGGCGTGGTGATGGTACGGGTGAAATGTCGAGCCATACCGGCCGATGGTACGCGGGACAGGGCTCAGCCTGCGCTATCCTCCCCCCGCCGATGCCCGAA